>NZ_JBEPBF010000002.1:182549-240648 GCF_040298985.1 Streptomyces sp. NPDC001093
CCGAGCGCCCCCTCCCCCACGCACCCCTCGCACCGCTGCGCGGGCATCGGGTTGCTGCGCCGAACTCCGTCCGGCCGGACAGGGAGCGTTCCCCGCATCGGTTCGATCACGGCTCGAACTTGTAGCCCAGCCCCCGGACCGTCACCAGATACCGCGGCGCGCCCGGGTCAGGCTCGATCTTGGCCCGGAGACGCTTGACGTGGACGTCGAGCGTCTTGGTGTCGCCCACGTAGTCGGCGCCCCAGACGCGGTCGATGAGCTGCATGCGGGTCAGGACGCGGCCGGCGTTGCGCAGGAGCATCTCCAGCAGGTCGAACTCCTTCAGCGGGAGGTCGACCTTGGAGCCGGAGACGGTGACCACGTGTCGGTCGACGTCCATGCGGACCGGGCCCGCCTCCAGCGCGGCCGGGGCGACCTCCTCCGGCTCGCCGCGGCGGCGCAGCACCGCACGGATGCGGGCGACCAGCTCGCGGGAGGAGAACGGCTTGGTGACGTAGTCGTCGGCTCCTATCTCCAGGCCGACGACCTTGTCGATCTCGCTGTCCTTGGCCGTCACCATGATCACGGGGACGTTGGAGCGGCCGCGCAGCTGGCGGCACACCTCGGTGCCGGGCAGACCCGGCAGCATCAGGTCGAGGAGGACGAGGTCGGCGCCGTTGCGCTCGAACTCGTCGAGTCCGTCGGGCCCGGTGGCCGCCACTGCGACCTCGAAGCCCTCCTTGCGGAGCATGTACGACAGGGCGTCGGAGAAGGACTCCTCGTCCTCGACGACGAGCACTCGGGTCACGGAAGGACCTCCGGGGCGGGAAGCGGTTCGTACGGGGATGGGTCGGGGGCGCCGCCGTCCTCGTCATCTTCGTCGAGGTCGGGGTGCTGTTGTGCGCGGTCGCGGGCCGCGCCCGCCTCCGGCAGCCTGAGGGTGAACGTGGAGCCCTGGCCTTCGGCGCTCCAGACCGTGACCTCCCCGCCGTGCGAGGCGACCACGTGCTTGACGATCGCGAGACCCAGGCCGGTGCCTCCGGTGGCCCGCGAGCGGGCCGGGTCGACGCGGTAGAAGCGCTCGAAGATGCGCTCCTTGTCCTTGTCGGAGATGCCGATGCCCTGGTCCGTCACGGCGAGCTCGATCATGTCGCCGCCGGGTGCGCTGACCCGGCGGGCGGCTATGCCGACGCGGGTGCGGGCAGGGGAGTAGTTCACGGCGTTCTCCACCAGGTTGCCCAGGGCGGCCGCGAGCTGGCCGCGGTTGCCCCAGACGTGCAGGTCGGCGGTGCCGCCCGCGGCCATGGTGATCTGCTTGGTGCCGGCCTGGTGGCGGCAGCGGTCGACGGCCTCGGCGACCAGCTCGTCCACGCGGACGGGCTCGGCGTCCTCCAGCGGGTCGTCGTTCTGCACCCGGGAGAGGTCGATCAGCTCCTGGACCAGGTTGGTCAGGCGGGTCGCCTCGATCTGCATGCGGCCCGCGAAGCGCTGTACGGCCTCGGGGTCGTCGGAGGCGTCCATGACCGCCTCGGACAGGAGGGAGAGCGCGCCGACGGGCGTCTTCAGCTCATGGCTGACGTTCGCCACGAAGTCGCGTCGTACGGCCTCGATCCTCCGGGCCTCGGTCAGGTCCTCGACCAGCAGCAGGACCAGGCGGGAGCCGAGCGGGGCCACGCGCGCGGAGACGGCGAGGGCCTCGCCCCGTCCGGTGCCGCGCCGGGGCAGGTCCAGCTCGACCTGGCGTATCTCGCCGTCGCGTCTGGTGTCCCGGGCCATCTGCAGCATGGGCTCGATGGCGAGCTTGCCGCCGCGGACCAGCCCGAGGGCGTAGGCGGCGGAGCTGGCCTTGACGACGGCGTCGGCCTCGTCGAGGACGACGGCCGAGGAGCGGAGCACGGACAGTACGGTGTCCACGCCGGGCGGGAGTACGGGATCGGTGTGCAAAGAAGTCCTGGTCGGTCGCTTCTGGTCGCGTTCGCTCCAACGGAACGCCAGCATGGCGATGACGCCGGTGAGCACTCCGGCGATCGCTGCCGCTGCGGCGACCGCCGCGTTCACGTCCATGCCTCCAGGTTAAGCAGGCCCTACGACATGACCACAGCCGTCCAGGTGGGACCTCGGACACTCGTCGCCCAGAGTTCACCTTGGGGCCAGGATTGGTTCATTTGGGGTGGCGGAAACGGACGCGTGCGGAGCAGAACGTGGGAGCGTGGGGACCAAGCACACCTATGAGAGGGAACCCTGATGCGGGACGCGTACCACGAGGAACTTGACTCGATCGGCGACGGTCTGGTGGAGATGGCCCGGCTGGTCGGGTCGGCGATCGGGCGCGCCACGACCGCCATGCTGGACGCCGACCTGAAGCTGGCCGAGAGCGTGATCGAGGCCGACCAGAAGGTCGACGAGCTCCAGCACGACCTGGAGGCCCGGGCCATAGCCCTGCTCGCCCGGCAGCAGCCGGTGGCGACCGACCTGCGGATCGTCGTCACCTCGCTGCGCATGTCCGCCGACCTGGAGCGGTCCGGCGACCTCGCCCAGCACGTGGCGAAGCTGGCCCGGCTGCGCTTCCCCGAGCGCGCGGTGCCGCGCGACCTGCACGCCACGATCCTGGAGATGGGCCAGCTCGCGCAGCGCCTGATGGCGAAGGCCGCCGAGGTGATCATCACCAAGGACGTCGACCTCGCGCTGCAGCTGGAGCAGGACGACGACGAGATGGACCTGCTGCACCGCACCCTGTTCCAGCACCTGATCGACGAGCGCTGGAAGCACGGCATCGAGACCGCGGTGGACGTCACCCTCCTCGGCCGTTACTACGAGCGCTACGCCGACCACGCCGTGGCCGTCGCCAAGCGCGTCGTCTACCTGGTCACGGGCGAGCACGCGGACGAGCTGCAGGCGGACATCCAGCCGGTGACGGGGGTCGAGGGCGCGTAATCCCGCCGGGGACGGGGCGCGGGGGCGCGGAGGCGCCTCCGTGCGCCGTTGATGCGCCCGGGGAAGCGGGCATGCAATAGGCGAGGGCACCCCTGCCCCAGCGTCTAGGAGGGACCCATGGCCGAATCCCCCAGCACCACGCCCGACCCCACGCAGGAGCGCGAGACCGACCAGGTCGCCGAGACCAGGAGCCTTCCCTTGATCGGCGCGTGCGGCTGCGGCTCGGGCTGCGGCTGCGGCTGCCAGTCGGGCGCCCCCTGCCAGTGCGGCTGAGGGCGGTTACGTCGTCGTAGACCGGTGTCGTAGACCTGTGTCGTAGGGCCAGTGTCAGAGAGCCGGTGTCATGGAGCCGGTGTGAACCCGATTCACACCGGCCCTTTCCGTGTACGGCGGCAGCGCTCGGAGCCCGGTCACGGCCGTTGCGCACGGCCGTGCAGATCCTCCAGGGCGTCCCGGACGGTGGTCGTCCGGTACCAGTCCAGCCACGCTCCCGCCTCCCGGGCGACCCGGTCCAGCGCACCGAGTTCGGCCCCGGTGTAGGCGTGCCCGGGCTGGTCGTGGTGGGTGGAGAACACGCCCTGGGGCCGGCCCGCCGAGCCCGGGATCGGGGTGCACTGCAGCGAGCGGCTGTGGGCGGCGAGCATCACGGCACGGGAGGTCTCGTCGAAGTCCGGCGCGGTGGCGACGTCGTCGACGACGACCCGTTCACGTTTGCGCGCGGCGTGCCCGCACGCGGTGGAGGTGTCGTCGATCACGGCGAAGAAGTGCACGAACTCGGTGGGGAAGCCGCAGTGGGACTCCAGCCACAGCGTGTTGTCACTCGCGTCGATGAGCTGGACATCGGCCATGCCCGTGCAGGTGATGGCGCAGACGGCGTCCCGGAGCGCGTCGAGGAACACCGGCAGCGACGGCGGCCGGTCCCCCGTCCGGCCGACGAAGCCGACGGCGGGCGGCGGAAGCCGGATACGGCCGGGGAACCAGGGCTCGCCGGCACGCGGCGGCGGCGCCTGGGCGAGGGCCACGGCGAGCCGGACGGTGCCGAGCCCGTGTGCGCGGCCCACCGTCTGGAGCAGGGCGGCGGCGCCGCGGGCGCTGCGCAGGCCGTACCGCTCCATGAGGATGCCGTGCGCGCGGGCGACCAGGGCGTGTGCGAGCAGTTCGTGGCGCAGTTCCACGGCGTACGGCCGCAGACGGGGGCCCTCCGGCGCGGAGGCCGAGATGAGGAAGACGCTCAGGGCGTCGGACACCGTCGGATACAGCCCGCACCCGGTACCGCCGGGCGGCCGTGCCCCGGCCAGAGCGGCGGCGGCCTCGGCGGGGCAGGCGGCGAGGAAGAGCATGCGGCCCTGTCCGGCGGCACCCTCGGCGAACCGGAACAGGGCCCGCGCGGCGGCGGGTGACAGCCGGTGCAGTCCGCTCAGGTCGAGGACGAGCTGGGTGGGGCCGGGGGCGTGCAGCGCGGTGTCCAGTTCGGCACCGGAGTCGGCGTCCCCGGACAGCGCGAGTACGGTCAGCCTGCCGGTCGCCAGCCCGGGCATGGCCAGTTCCGCCACGGTCCGGCAGGTGAAGTGCTCCATCTCGGGCCCCTGCCTGCACGCCACAGGACCGCCCGGGTCCCGAGGCTCGGCCCCTCTCCCAGCGTAAGTCGCGGGAACAGGGAGCGAAAATCGCGGGAGGAGGGGCGCCGGCCCTCTAGGTCTCCGTCTCGGTCTCAGCCTCGGTCTCTGCTCCGGTCTCTGCTCCGGTCTCAGCCTCGGTCTCTGCTCCGGTCTCAGCCTCGGTCTCTGCTTCGGTCGAAGCCTCGGTGGCGAGGACGGCGTCGGGGCGCAGGGCCCGCCGGACCAGGGCGTGCGCGGTGTCCACCAGGCGGCGGTGGTGGCCGTCGGCGTAGGCGCGCAGGGCCGCGCGGGCCTCGGCCGGGGAGAGTTCACCGGCCTCGGCGAGCATCCCGGCGGCCATGTCGACGGCGGCCCTGGCGGCGAGAGCGGCCAGGACGCGGTTGCTGACGTCGCTCGGGCGCAGCCGCTCCGGGCGCCAGTTGACCAGCGCGACGGCCGTGACGTCGGTGAGCGCCTGGGCCAGCTCCAGGTCCAGCGGGGGCAGTCCGCCCGGCCGGCGCAGCAGGAGGTTGACGGCGCCGACGGTCTGCTGGTGGACGCGCAGCGGCAGCGCGTGCAGGGAGTGGTACCCGCGCCGTACGGCGAAGGGGGCGACCTGCGGCCAGCGCTCGCCGCTGTGCCTCAGGTCCGGGGCGTCGATCCGGCGGCCCTCGCGGAAGCTCTCCAGGCAGGGGCCCTCGTCGGCCTGGAGCTGGAAGAACTCCAGCGCCTCCGCGTCCTCCTCGGTGACCGCCAGGGTGCGCAGACCACCGCGGCCGGAGACGACCAGGATGCCGACCGCGTCGGCTCCGGTGATGTCGATGCAGTTGCGTGCCAGGCGCTCGACCAGCACCACCGGGTCGATGTCGTCGGCCAGGGAGTCGGCCAGCCCGACGAGCGCCTCGGCGAGCTGTTGTTCACCGCCCATCACCGTTCACCGTCCCTTCCCTCGTCCCCGCCGTCGCGGCCGTCCTCGCCCGCGTAGTTCCTCCGGGCACCGTCGTCCGCCTCCGTCTCCTCCTGGAACCGGAGCTTGCGCGCCAGGACCTCGCGGGACACCTGGCTGACCGTGCGACCCTCGGCGTAGGCGCGGGCCCGCAGCCGGTCCAGGGCCTGCTCGGGATCCAGGTCCAGCTGCACCATCACCATGCCGACCGCCTGGTAGACCTCGGTGTGGTCGGCCTCGGAGGCCGCCACCCAGGACGCCACCCCGTCCTCCGTGTCCGCCTCGGCGATGTCGTGGCCGACTGCCTGCAGGCTCACCAGCGCATAGGTGACCGCGTCGCGCACCCACAGCGCGGTCCGCATGTCCTGCTCGGTCAGCCCGCCGGCCCGTTCGCTGTACAGGTCGAGGGTGCCGATGGCTGCACCGCTGACACCGAGCGGCAGCGAGAAGACGGCCCGGACGCCGAGGGCCACGGCCTCGTGCGCGAAGATCGGCCAGCGGCGGGCGTCGGGGCCGTCGCCGAGGTCGGCCGCGACGACGGGAGCACCCCGGTCGAGAGCGGTCTGGCAGGGCCCGTCCCCCACGGTGTACTGCAGCTCGGCGAGCCGGGCGGCGACCCGGTCGCTGGCGCACCAGGTGACGCGTACGCCTCTCCCTCCGGAGATCGACACCGAGGAACCGCTGATGGGCAGCAGCCGTACGCACGCCTGGCACAGCGCGCCCGGTATCGCGTGCGGGTCGTCGGTGCCCCTCGCCGCGGCGGCCAGCGTCTCGCGGACCCACAGCGGTGCCCTGCCGTCCGGCGGCACACTGTCACCGGCCGGCTGTTCCGACCGCTCGGGCGCCATGGTCATCACCCCCGTCGCGGCGCGCCTCAGCACACATGATCCACCTGTATCCCGTCCGCCACCCCCGGACCGACTGCTCCACACTCCGGGTTCCCACCCCTGGGAGAAACCACCCGGTACGGGCCTCCGGTTGGGTCAGTCCGGCGGGCGGGGGCGGTCCCGGCCCCGGATGCTGGGGATGACCGTGGCCTGCCACCCGGTTGCCCAGCCGGCGTCCGCCCGTGGCCGGCCCCCTGACCACGGGGACCTGGATGAGCCGAGAACCGACGTGTGTGGCGGTCGTCTCCGACTGCCCGCTCCTTCTGCACGGCCTGATCCGCGTCGTCGACGGTGCGCCGGAGCTGCGGCGGCTGCTCGGGGCGGGCACCGGCGGCGCACCGCCGCACGAGGTCGGCGAGGCGGAGGTGGTCCTGCTCAATCTGCGGGTCCCCGTCCGGGAGATCTGCGACCAGGTGGTCCGGCTGCACGAGAAGGGCCGCAGGGTGGTCGTGCTGTCGGCCGCCGCGACGCAGACCGACCTCGTGCTGCTCCTCGAGGCCGGGGCGAGGGGGTACGTGAGTCAGTGGGCGGAGGAGGAGGAGCTGCTGGCCGCGCTGCGTACGGTCGCCTCCGGCCGCAGCTATTTCTCCACCAACTTTTTCGGTGACTTCGATGTGCACAGGAATGCGCCGCGTATCACCGACCGGGAGCAAGAGATTCTGCGACTCGTCGCGAACGGTGCCACCGACCGGGAAATCGCCGCCGAATTGAATATCAGCGAACACACCGTGCATTCCCATCTGGACCGGTTGTGCAGCAAGACCGGTTACCGCCGCCGGGCCGATCTCACGCGGCTCGCGCTGAGGCGGGGGATGGCGGCCGTGGAACCGGCCGAGGAGGGGTAGTTCTCCCCACACCGGCTGGGTTGTTCTGCCTCTGGAGGTTCCACGGACCGGCAGCGATCCTCGTGTACGTCCCGTGTGAACCGAAACCAGGGTTTGGAAAAATGGACAACAAACTCAGGAACATCTGTGTCGCGGTGACGGCCTCGTCCTGCCTTGCGGCGGGCGCCTGGGGCATTTCGGCGACGGACGCCGGTGCGGCGTCGAAGGCACCCGCCCGCACACCCACCGCCAAGGTCATCAAGTGCTACCGAACGCACAAGAATCCTAAGAAAATCGTCTGCTACGAGGTCAGGAAGCGGCATGTGCACCACAACGGTGGCGACTTCATCGTGATCGTCCTCGTGCAGGTTCCCACGCCGAAGAATCCCCCGACGGTGATCGTCGTACCGTCGCTGCCGAACCCGACCACGACGTCGCCGGCGCCGACCACGACCTCGCCGAAACCGACCACGGCTTCACCCACGACAGGCTCCACGCCGCCGACGACGAGCCCCACCTCGAGCCCCACCTCGAGTCCCACCTCGAGTCCCACCTCGGGCTCCGCCGCACCGACCACCGGGACGCCGACCACCGGGCAGACCTCCGGTGGGGCGACCACCAGCGCACCGACCGGTGGCGCCACGGAGACCGGAGCGCCCAGCGCGCCGGGGACCGGGGGTGCGAACACCGGTGGCGCGAACACCGGTGGCGCGAACACTGGCGGCGCGAACACCGGTGGTGCGAACACCGGCGGGCCGAGCGCCAGCTGAGCGCCCTCAGAGCCCTGCCCGGACCTGAGCCGAGTGCCAGGTCCGGGCAGCGCCGTTCACCTGCGTTCCGTCATTCAGGGAGCCGAGCTCCCTTGGGCCGCGCCGCACGCATGCCCGAGGCGGGCTCCTGTGCGTCCTCGAGCGGGAAGGTCTCGTCTTCCCCGAAGTCGGGGGCGCGGAAGGGGTTGGTCGCCGGAGGCGGGGATGCCGCGGTGGAGCAGCGGGGTTGCCCCTCCAGGGCAGAGAACAGTGACGTCAGATCGATGGGAGGACTCTCTTTCGTTACAGGTCCCTGAGATGGGGCCTGGTGTGCCGTGACCGGGCACAGCGGTCCTACAGCTTGGTCATCTTGGCGTACGGGCTCAAGATCCGCTTTTGCGCCGAGCCGAAGTCCACGAGCGCCGCGACTCCGTCCTCGATCCCGATCACTCGGCCGAGGCCGTACATGTCGTGTGTGACCTGGTCGCCCACGGCGAAGTGCTTGAGAGGCGGTGTGACCGGGGCTTTGAAGGGGCTGGTGGGCAGATGACGCTTCGGCGCAGCAGGCTTTGTCATGACTCAGTATGAGCCTACGCGCATCCCCCTTGGCTGTGGCCGTCGGCACAGATCCGTACGGGAACACCCGATTCATGCCACTGACCTGGGGTTTCGCTGCGGCAAGAACCTCAGCCTACAACGGTCGGCCACGATGACAACGGCAGGCAGGGGGCTTGAGCCGGCCGCGGTGCGAGGCCGCCGGCTCCGGCCGGTGAGACCGAGTCGTGTCTCCGCACGTCACTGGGTCCCACGATCTTGTGGGCGATGGCTCCGGGTGATCAGCCATGTCCCGCCGACTATCAGCAGCGCGAAGAGAGCCAGGCCTGCGCCTTGTGCGGCCAGGAGCCACAGACGATCGGACAGCGGGAGTCTGCCGGTGAGGGTGACCTGAAGGGATCCGACGGCGAAGGCGATGGCGGCCGTGAAGACGGCGACGACTTCAACGGCGCGGACCGAGGACGTATGCAAGGAGCGTTCCAACTGCCTGTTGGCTTCCGCCTGTTGTTCCCAGCGGCGTTGCTGCTCAGCCTCTCGCAGGGCCCGCAGACGTCCTTCCTGGATTGCGTCCCGCTTCGTCAGGTACTGGTTCTGCAGAATGCCGAGGCTGGCCGTGGGACTGGCGGCGAGCAAGGCAAGAGCAGTGTCGATGCTCTCCAGCGCCGCGTCGTGCCGGCTGCACATGTGCAACCCCGTGGCCAGGCGCGCGTGAAACATGTGGTCGTCCGGATAGGCCTCGACAGCCTCCTCCGCGTAGCTGCGCAGGAGTTCTCCCTGCCCTTCGAAGGGAGGGGCGAACGCAACCCCGTTGAGGCAGATGTCCGTCGTGTGCCGGGTCCGGCCCGCCGCGGACCAAGCCTGCTCGAGCAGCTCGCAAGCGTACGTGACGGTCAACGTCCTGCTGCCGAAGGCGGCGAACGACTGAAGTGCCACGAAGACGGGTTCTTTGCGGAGGGAGCCGGAAGCCACGGACGAGGGCGAGAACGTAAGGAAGGCATGCAACTCGTCGAAGCAGAAGTTCGCCCGCAGCTTGCCCGCGTGGAACAGGGTGAAGAAGAAGGCGGAGCGCTCTGTTGCGGCGTCCGCACCGCTCTCTCCCACCGCCTCCGCGAAGGCATCCGCGGCCTCCACGGTGCCCCGGTTGAGGAAGCCGTTGCCGAGTGCCCACTGCTCGGCGACGACGCCCCAGCTCTCGCCCCTCACGTGGTCCGACATCCATCGTGCGCACTCAAAGGCTGTCCTGGCTGTCGGCCGCTCCAGGAAGCGGCCGCGCCAGTAGCGGTCGGCACACATGAAGTAGGGATCGGCACGAAGGTCGGCGGAAGACACCTCGAAGAACGGCGCGGTTCCCGCTGCCAGCAACTCCGCGGCCGTCTCATCGCAGATGCGGTCGCGCGTTCTGGAATCGGCCGTACGTGCCCCCTCCAGCCGCGCGATGACGGTTGCCGTGTCCATGCTCCCCCTCGTTCTCCATGCCCCTTCTCAGGGTGATCACCTGAACATACCTAAACGACACCGCAGTTGAGCGAAGGGGACGCTTCCATGGATCGTCACCTTCCGTCACGGTTCCTGTCCTCCGGCTCGCCTCCTGGCTCGGCATGCGTTCTGGCGGCAGGCGTCCGAGCAGTACTTTCTGGGGCGGCCGACCTGTCCCGGCGGCCGTCCGAGAAACCGCATCCTGCAGGGTCCATACGCACAGGGGATGAGGGCTTTCTCGCCGTAGGTACCGGCGATCTCCTGCACCTTTCTGGAGGGTGCGGAGAGGGGGCCGTTGCCCCCGCCTCCAAGGTCATAATCCGCGAGCACCTGGCTGCGGGACCTGTGCCGCAGTTTCGACATCGTCTTCGAGCTGATCTGCAGGACGCGGTGGATGGTGAGGCCCAGTTCCTGGGCGATCACATGGGCCGGGACGCACAACGCGACATGGGCGGTGACCACGTGCGCCTCGCGTTCGCTGAGCGTGTCGAGCACCGAGTCGAGTTGCTCGGCCAACAGGATCCGTACGGCCCGGTCCTCCGCGAACGTGTCGGGCACTGCCCTGCGCCGGGTCATGCCGCACCTCCAGAAGTCCCGTCCTGGTTCTCACTCTGCTCCGCCGACGACGTCGGCGGCAGGGGATCCGGCTGGGCGGGAACGCCGAAGAGCTGGGCGAGTGCGATGAGAACGCGCGCCAGGTCCTGACCGTCGGTGAATTTCTTGAGCACCATCCGGGTGATGGCGTACTTCAGGCATGCCTTGATCAGGGTGATGCCCAGCAGGCCGCTCATGACCAGCAGCAGCACGTGCGGATCGAGCGATGACAGCAGGACGGACACGGGACTCCTCGGTGCGGAAAACACAAAAGGCCCCGCGCTGAGGAGCGCAGGGCCTTCGTGGGCATGAAAAAGCTCCCGTCCGGCAGGACAGGAGCTATGTCGTCACGAGGGCACACTGATCCCCTCGCCGCACCCCACTCTAGCTGATCAACTTCACTTTGTCCGGGGAGAGTTGGAAGACCGAGGACGGAGTGACCGCGGCGTCTCCGCAGGTCGCGTGCAGGCGTCACACGTGCCGAACGATAAGGGGCCCCCGGTTACCGGTTTCGTGACATGCCCCCGGGCTCGCGGTATTCAATGGCCCGATGGCCACGGGCCGACAAGCAGCCCGACGCCCTCGCGGAGTACCCCGGACGCTCGGACCCGGGGCTGACGCCGAAGGGGCACGAAAATGCCTCCCACTCGCACCGTAAGTGCAGGTGGGAGGCATGATCACAAAACCTACTTCTTCTTGCCCTGGTTCTTGACCGCCTCGATCGCCGCTGCGGCCGCCTCCGGGTCGAGGTACTTGCCGCCGGGGGTGACCGGCTTGAAGTTCTCGTCCAGCTCGTAGTACAGCGGGATGCCCGTCGGGATGTTCAGGCCCGCGATGTCGGCGTCGGAGATGCCGTCCAGGTGCTTGACCAGGGCGCGCAGCGAGTTGCCATGGGCCGCGACCAGGACCGTGCGGCCGGTCAGGAGGTCGGGGATGATGTCGTCGAACCAGTACGGAAGCATCCGGTGGACGACGTCCTTGAGGCACTCCGTCCTCGGGCGCAGCTCCGGCGGGAGCGTGGCGTAGCGCGCGTCGTCGAACTGGGAGAACTCGGAGTCGTCCGCGAGCGGGGGCGGCGGGGTGTCGTAGGAGCGGCGCCAGAGCATGAACTGCTCCTCGCCGAACTCGGCCAGCGTGGCCGCCTTGTCCTTGCCCTGGAGGGCACCGTAGTGGCGTTCGTTCAGGCGCCAGCTGCGGTGGACCGGGATCCAGTGACGGTCCGCGGCCTCGAGGGCCAGCTGGGCCGTGCGGATCGCGCGCTTCTGGAGGGACGTGTGGACCACGTCGGGGAGGAGATCGGCGTCCTTCAGGAGCTCGCCACCGCGGACCGCCTCCTTCTCGCCCTTCTCGTTGAGGTTGACGTCCACCCAGCCGGTGAACAGGTTCTTCGCGTTCCACTCGCTCTCGCCGTGGCGGAGGAGGATCAGCTTGTACGGTGCGTCGGCCATGAGTCAGAGCGTAATCCACGCGTTCGGGGCGCCGTCCCGGCCGACCGGTGGGTGGACCGTTGACGGCATCTGTTAATTGAGCGGCCGGCGAAACACCCCGCCTGTAAGTTGTGCCTGCCGCGCAAGCCACTTACCACTGGGGGTCTTGTCATGTTCGCCACCCGTCTCCGACGTGCCGCCCGGGAGAGCGTGTCCGGGCTACCCCGTGAGTTCTGGTGGCTGTGGACCAGCACCCTCGTCAACCGGCTCGGCGCCTTCGTGGCCACGTTCATGGCCCTCTACCTCACCCTCGACCGCGGCTACTCCGCCTCGTACGCCGGTCTCGTCGCCTCGCTGCACGGGCTGGGCGGGGTCGTCTCCTCGCTGGGGGGCGGGGTGATGGCCGACCGGCTCGGCAGGCGGCCGACGCTGCTCATCGCCCAGTCGGCCACGGCCGTCTCCGTCGCGGTGCTCGGCTTCATGGCGAACCCCGTCGCCATCGCCGCCGTCGCCTTCCTCGTCGGCATGGCCTCCAACGCCTCCCGGCCCGCCGTACAGGCGATGATGGCCGACATCGTCCGGCCCCAGGACCGGGTCCGGGCCTTCTCCCTCAACTACTGGGCCATCAACCTCGGGTTCGCTGTCTCCTCCATGGCCGCCGGGTTCATCGCCGAGTACAGCTATCTGGCCGGCTTCCTCATCGAGGCCGGGATGACCCTGGCCTGTGCGCTCGTCGTCTTCCTCAAGGTGCCCGAGTCCCGGCCGTCGGCACACGTGAAGGAGAAGGACGCCGCCGTCAGCCTCGGCACCGTGCTGCGGGACGGCCGGTACATGGCCGTCGTCGGGCTGTCCTTCCTGGTCGCCCTCGTCTTCCAGCAGGGGTCCGTGGGGCTGCCGGTGGCCATGGGGCGGGCCGGGTTCTCGCCCGCCGACTACGGTGTCGCCATCGCCGTCAACGGCATCCTGATCGTCGCTCTGCAGATCCCGGTCACCCGGTTCATCGAGCACCGCGACCCGCGCACCCTGCTGGTCGTCTCCTCGCTGCTCGCCGGCTACGGCTTCGGGCTCACGGCCTTCGCCGGCTCGGTCGGCGTCTTCATGGTCACCGTCTGCGTCTGGACCCTCGCCGAGATCGTCAGCGCGCCGACCCAGACCGGACTCGTGGTCCGCCTGTCCCCCGTGCACGGGCGCGGCCGCTATCAGGGCGTGTACACGCTGTCCTGGTCCGTCGCCGCGCTGGTCGCCCCGCTGATGTCCGGCGCGGTGATCGACCGCTGGGGGGCGGAGTGGCTGTGGGGGATGTGCGCGATGGTGGGGACGGTCGCGGGGGTGGGGTACGGGGTGCTCATGCGGGGGCTGCCGGCGGAGAGCCCGGCGATGGCGGCCCCGCGGGCGGACACCGGGAGCGCCGAGGTCCGTACCGCCTGACAGACTCCTCCGTACCGCCTGAGAGCGTCCGTACCGCCCGGCAGGCTCGTCCCTACCGCCTGGAGAGCGTCCGTACCGCCTTGAGGGCTTGGGCGGCCAACGCCCAGCCTCCGGCCCCAGTACCTCCACCGGGCCGGGCTCACGGCCTGTCCATGGGAATCCCCGCCACTCCCCGCACCGCACCGGGGCGGAGCGGGGAGTGGGGCGCGGCGTGGCCGTCAGCGGGCGTCGGTCCGGTCGAAAATGGATCCGACCTGGCCGAAACCGGACGAACCCTTGCCGGGAGACATGCCCTGGCCGGGATCGGACGAGCCGTGCGAGGTGTTCCCGAATTCACCTCCGGCGCTGCTCGTCCCTCCGACGTTCCCCATGCCGTCGTTGTCGTCGGCGAGGGCCTGGGCCGCGCCTCCGAGCAGAACGGTTCCGGCTAGAGCGATGGCGGCCGGCACGGTACGTGCACGCATAAGCGTCTCCTTCGGTCGGTTTGCGGTCGCCAGAGGTATGCCGCCGGCCCCCGTCCGAGAAGCGGTGCCGTGCATACAAGCACTCGAACAGGCGGCGCACATGGCGCCCAGCCGTGTCGGAGCCCCCGGCCGGGGAGAAGCCGGGATATGGCCGAGCCCCCCACCTGGACTTCTCCACCGGCAGGGGGCTCGTGCAGCGATCGGAACGATCGGAGCGATCAGAACCCTCAGAAGGCGAGGTTGACGCCGATCTGGTGGGGCTGGCCGAGGGCGCCCAGCACCACGCCCTGGACGGCGCCGAGCTGGGACAGCGCGTCGGCGCTGCTCAGGGTGGTGGAGTCGGCGGTGAGGCTGGCCTCGGGGCTCAGGCCACCGGAGACGGTGTCGAGCTCGGCGTCGGAGATCTCGAGGGTCTGGATCTGGTGAGCGGCGTTCATGGTGAAACTGCCCTTCGCATGGGTGGACCACAAGGGGAAGCGGCCCCGCTGGGGACAGACGGCGGGCCGCGGCCGCAGGCGTGCGCCATCCTTTTCAGGACACGTGGCGCGATCCCGGCGGTGCGAGCGATCAAACCACGGAGCCTGCCGGGCATCCAGTCAACCATCGCTCGCCCCGGTCCAGTTGGCCCCGGCAGGTGACTCATCCGTGCGGGTACGGTCACGCGTTGGGGCCAGTTCCTCCACATGCGGCGCCACACAGGGAGGGCGCAGCTCTTGCCGGCGCCACGCCGACCAGGACAACTCCACACCAACGGAATCCGCCGGGCGCGCGGTTGCGGACGCGCTGTGCAGATTCGGTTCACAGATGAATTCGCCCCTCGGGCCGGGTCGCGGCGGGCACCTGGGCGAGCCCGCCTCGACCAGCCGGTGACCCAGGTCACACGCGGCCCCGTCACATCTCCCCGGAGCGATCCGTCAGGGAGGTGTAGCCATCGGAAACCACGCGCAGACCACACGGGAGCACACCATGGACGCTCGCCTGAACCTCTTCACCAACCCGGTCACCGGCAGGTTCTTCAAGCACATCAACTCGGCGGGGAAGATCGTCTCGGACTCCGCCCTCCCCGCCGCGACGCAGGAACTGGTGAAGATCCGGGCCAGCCAGATCAACGGGTGCGCGATGTGCACCGACATGCACACCAAGGACGCCACGGCCGCCGGGGAGACGGCGCAGCGGCTGCACCTGGTCGCCGCCTGGCGGGAGGCCAAGGTGTTCAGCGAGGCCGAGCGCGCCGCGCTGGAGCTGACCGAGCAGGGCACCCGCATCGCCGACGCGGCCGGCGGCGTCCCGGACGAGGTCTGGGCGAACGCCGTCAAGCACTACGACGAGGACCAGCTCGCCGCGCTCGTCGCGCTGATCGCCCTGATCAACGCCTACAACCGCGTCAACGTCATCGTCCAGCAGCCCGCCGGCGACTACCAGCCCGGCATGTTCGACTGAGCCGCGACAAGGTCCTCAGGGGTGCATCCGTGCACCCCTGAGGACCTTGTCCACGCCGTTGCGGGGGCCGTACACCGCCAGCCCCGCCAGGTCCAGCTCCGCCGTCGGGACGGCGCGGACCGCCGCGCGGTTGTCGCGGTCGTTGCCCGTGGCGAACAGGTCCGAGGTGAAGACGGCACGGGGCAGGGCACGGCTCAGTGCCCTGCCGTGGGCCGCCTTCAGGGTCTCCTTGGAGCCCTCGAAGACCAGCACCGGCTGGCGGAACATGGGTAGGTACGACACCCCGTCCGCGTCCTCGTACGGCTCGCCGATCACCTCGGGGACCGTCGCGCCCAGGCCGCTGACCAGGAACGCGGTGACGTTGAGCCGCTGCCAGGGCTCCAGGTCCTCGCGCAGCAGCACGGCGATCTTCGTGTCGAAACGGATGGGTTCAGCGCTCATGGAACGAGACTGCCGACCGCCGTACGACGCCGTCTTGTACGTTCTTTGCATGGCGGTCCGGCGGGAAGGCACCCGGCGCGAGGACACCCGGCAGGAGGTCAGCGCGTGGCGCCCCCGCGTGCCGGGCGTCACCGAGGTCTTCCACGCCCGCTTCACCGAGTACGCCTATCCGATGCACGTCCACGACGCCTGGACGCTGCTCATCGTGGACGACGGGGCCGTGCGGTACGACCTCGAGCGGCACGAGCACGGCACCCCGCACGACACCGTCACGCTGCTCCCGCCGCACGTGCCGCACAACGGCTCCCCGGCCACCCCGGACGGCTTCCGCAAGCGGGTCGTCTACCTCGACAGCAGCCGTCTCGGCGAGGATCTCATCGGGCGCGCCGTCGACACGCCCGATCTGCGGGATCCGGTGCTGCGGCGGCGCGTCGGTCAGTTGCACGCCGCGCTCGCCCGGCCGGGAGACGAACTGGAGGCGGAGAGCAGGCTGACCCTCGTCGGGGAGCGGCTGCGCGGCCATCTGCGGCGGACGGCCGGCACGGCTCCCCGCCCGGATCCCGTGCTCGCCCGTTCGCTGCGGGAGCTGCTCGACGCCCGTGTCGTCGACGGCGTCTCGCTGGAGGAGGCCGCGGGCCTGCTGCACGCCCATCCCGCCCATCTGGTGCGGGCGTTCAGCGGGGCGTACGGCATCGCCCCGCACCAGTACCTGATGTCGCGCCGGGTCGGGCAGGCGCGGCGGCTGCTGCTGGACGGGCTGGCGCCGGGCGAGGTGGCCTCGGCCGCGGGGTTCTACGACCAGGCCCATCTCACCCGGCACTTCAAGAAGCTGGTCGGAGTGCCCCCGGGGCGCTATCGCAGCAGCTCACGCTGAGCCTCGTACAGATTGCGCGGGCGTACGGCGTCCGTGGTGCCGTACAGCTCCAGGCGGGAGTGCAGGTCGCCGGGGAAGTCCGGGACGTCGGTCTGGTCGAACTCGGTCACCGTGTTCAGGCCGACGGTCGCCGAGTACGGGGCCAGGCCGTCGATCTTCATCAGGCCCGCGCGGCCGTTGGTGACCCGGATGTTCCAGTGCGTGAACCGGGCGCCGAACAGCGGGCCCGCGTTGGCGTCTCCGCCGTGGCGGCCGTTGTTGTTCACCGTGATGTCCGTGCGGACGTCGGCGAAGGGCAGGCCGCGGTGGCTGTCGAAGGTGCCCATCTGCATCTCGCCGCGCGACCAGACGTTGTGGGAGGAGAGTCCTTCGACGTTGATGCCGTGCAGCTGGGTGTTCGGCGGGGCCGGGACCGTGCGCTGTTCGACGGTGAAGTCCTCGATCAGGTTGTCGTGGGAGCCCTCGCGGCAGAAGTACGGGTGGTGCGAGCCGCGGCCGGCCACCCGGGTGCGGCGCAGGGTGCAGGCGGAGGCGGCGACCAGGCCGAAACCGTTGTCCACGTCGGTCACCGTGACGTCGTCCACCCAGCAGTCGTAGGCGCACTGCAGGACCACACCGTTGTAGCCCTTGTCGAGCAGGTGCGGGGACTGCGGGGTCTCGACCGCCCGCAGGGTGAGGCCCTCGACTCCCGATCCGGTCAGCTCGGGGACGTGGGTCGTCAGTTGGGGGTTCCACTCGGGGCGTATGTCGAGCGGGAGAGGGCGTTCGAGGGTGATCCGGCGGCCCCGGACGCGGGCGATGCGCACCGGCCACTCGTAGGGGACGTACGACAGCAGCTTGGTCTTGTCGTCCCAGGAGTACGACGCCGGGCCCGGGCCGCCGCCCGCCATGTGCTGGAGCAGGGTGTGCGCGGGGTCGTCGGCGAGGCGGAGGAGGACGAGCCGGCCGGGGTGCAGCCCCTCCGGATCGGCGACGGTGACCGTCCACGAGCCCTGCCGGGCCGGTTCCACCGAGGTCAGCGGCGCCCACTCGTCCCGCCTGTTGCCGGTCCAGCCCTCGAAGGGCCAGGCCCGGGACCGGATCGCCGCCACCAGGGAGTCCCAACGCGCCCTGGGCGCGAGCCAGATCAGGCCGCCGGCCCAGGACCACGCCGACTTGTCGCCGCCGTAGCGGGAGCCGTAGACGCCGATCAGTTCGGTGAGGGACTTCGTCGCGTACAGCGTCGTACGGCCGCTGCCGGCGCCGCGCAGGACGACGCCCGAGTCGCCGATGCGGATCAGGTCGTCGATGCGGAAGGTGCCGGGCGGGATGGTGACCGTGCCACCGCCGGCCCTTCCGGCGGCGGCGATGGCACGGTTGATCGCGGGGGCGCAGTCGGTGGTGCCGTCGGGTACGGCGCCGTGGTCGGTGACGTCGGCGAAGTGGCGGGGGCGGGGGAAGCGCGGGGCTCCGCCTCGGCAGCCGGCACGGCCGACGTAGGGGATCTGGGGGTGGTTGACGGGCGAGCGGACGAACTCACCCCAGATTTCCGGGACTTCGCCCTCTTCGGCGGCTGCCGCCCTGACCGCCGTCCCGGCCGTGGCCGCGCCGAGCGCCACGGCCGTGGCGGCGGTCAGCAGGGTCCGTCTCGTGAGATGCGTACTGCTCATGCCCATCCGCCCCTTCATATTCATGCATATGAACGACGTTCAGGATCGCGTCGGCGGTGAGCATGCCACCGCCCCGGCAGCAGAGGGAAGGGGTCGTACGTAAGTCAGTCAGCGGGACGATCGATCAGATGTCTGAACGCGTCCAGGTTGCGCGTGGACTCGCCCCGGGACACCCGCCAGGCGTACTCCTTGCGGATGGAGGAGGCGAAGCCCAGTTCCAGGAGGGTGTTGAAGGCGCCGTCGGCCGCTTCCAGGACCTGGCCGAGGAGGCGGTCGATCACGTCGGGGGTGACGGAGGCGAGGGGCAGGCGGGCGGTGACGTAGATGTCGCCGAGACGGTCGACGGCGTAACTCACTCCGTACAGCTTGAGGTTGCGCTCCAGGAGCCAGCGGTGGACGCCCGCCTCGTTCTCGTCGGGGTGGCGGACGACGAAGGCGTTGAGCGACAGGGAGTGGCGGCCCACGAGGAAGGAGACCGTCGTGGAGAGCTTGCGGGTGCCGGGGAGCTTGACCACGTAGTTCCCGGGCTCGGGGCTCTCCCACTCCAGTTCGGCGTCCTTCAGGACACCTTCCAGGACCTGCCCGGCCTTCTCGACATCACCCATGGTGGGAGCGTACGCGACGGCGGTGGGACTGGGTCGCGGCCGTGTAGACGTCCGCGGTCTCGGCGGCCGCCCGGTCCCAGCCGAAGGACTGCGCGTGCCGGGCGGCGGCCGCGCCCATGCTCGCCGGGAGCGACGGCTCGTCGACGAAACGGCTCAGCACGCGCGCGTAGTCGACGGGACGGTGGCCTTGGACCAGGAAGCCGGTCTCGCCGTCGCGCACGGCCACCGGCAGTCCGCCGACCGAGGCCGCGAGCACCGGCGTGCCGGCCGCCTGCGCCTCTATGGCGACCAGGCCGAAGGACTCGCTGTAGGACGGCATGACCAGCACGGACGCGGCCCGGAACCAGTCCGCGAGCTGTTCCTGGCCGACCGGCGGGCGGAACCGTACGACGTCCGCGATGCCGAGCCGGGCGGCGAGCTTCTGCAGCCCCTCCGGCTTGGCGAGCCCGCTGCCGCTCGGGCCGCCGACGACCGGGACGAGGATGCGCGAGCGGAGCTCCGGACGCTCGTCCAGCAGCACCGCCACCGCGCGCAGCAGGATGTCCGGGGCCTTCAGGGGCTGGATGCGGCCCGCGAAGAGCGGGATCAGGGCGTCCGGAGGCAGCCCCAGGCGGGCGCGGGCCGCCGCGCGGCCGTCGGCGGGGCGGAAGCGGTCGAGGTTGACGCCCGGGTGGACGACGGCGACCTTCTCGGGGTCGGCGGCGTAGTGCCGTACCAGCTCGTCGGCCTCCTCCGCCGTGTTGGCGATGAGCCGGTCGGCGGCGGCCACGATCTGGGTCTCGCCGATGACGCGGGCGGCGGGCTCGGGGGTGTCGCCCTCGGCCAGGTTGGCGTTCTTGACCTTGGCCATGGTGTGCATGGCGTGCACCAGGGGGACGCCCCAGCGCTGGGCGGCGAGCCAGCCGACGTGGCCGGAGAGCCAGTAGTGGGAGTGGACGAGGTCGTAGTGGCCGGGGCGGTGACCGGCCCAGGCCTGCATCACGCCGTGCGTGAAGGCGCACAGCTGGGCCGGGAGGTCCTCCTTGGCGAGACCCTCGTAGGGGCCGGCGTCGACGTGCCGGACGAGGACACCGGGGGCCAGCTCGACCGTCGGGGGCAGTCCGCCGGCCGTGGCCCGGGTGAAGATCTCGACCTCGATGCCCAGGGCGGCGAGCCGCTGGGCCAGCTCCACGATGTAGACGTTCATGCCGCCGGCGTCGCCGGTGCCGGGCTGGTGGAGCGGGGAGGTGTGGACGGAGAGCATGGCGACGCGGCGGGGGCGGCGGTGCAGTCGTAGCCGTGACGCGGTTGACGGGGAGCGTCGCCCGAGCCTGCTGACGTACTGGCTCACCTGGCGGTCCTCTCCTTGCTGCGGGCATGCCGGACGGAGGACCGACCTCGCCCTCCACGCAGGTGCAACAGCGGGAGGGGGCCGTGCCATTTCCGCACCAGGCCGCTTTACTCAATCATGACCTTCGCTCGACCGGCCGCCGGAGGGTGACATGACCTGGAGGGGCCCAGCGACGCCGACCTGGCCGGGAGCCTGGGTGGTCACCGCCCGGCGTCCGGCCCCCGGCTCCCGGATGCGCCGCCGGGGCTCCCTGGCGATCCACTTCGAGGAACTGCCCGGCGGCGACGCCGGGAATCGGGAACCACGCCGTCCGGACGGACTGACCGCCGAGCAGGCCCTGAAGCAGACCCCGGCCAACCTGGTGAACGGCCGTGGCCACCGCACCAGCCGCCCGCCCCTGACACCGCTGCCGACCAGGCCACCGTCCAGCCCGCCACTCGCGCTCCCCCGGTCACCCGCCACCACCGCCCCGCCTGACCCCCGCGCCGACCGGCCCGCCGGACCCGGCCGACCCCGCCACCGACACCACCACCCCGCCCAGCCAAAGCCGCGCTCCCCCTGTCACCCGCCACCACCGCCCGCGCCCGGCGCCCGGCCCCGCCCGCGCCCGGCCCCGCCCGGGTCGGCGCCGCCCGGTGCCCGCTTACCCTCGTAGGCATGACAGCCCGCGCAGCCTCCCTCCCCCGCTCTCGGCTTCGCTCGAGCGGGGGGAGCCCCGTCGTGGGAACGGTGACGCGCGGGACGACCAATCCCAATCGGCTGCGCCGCATGGACCGCTGGATCGCGGCGACGCACGGTGCCGAGCTGCGGCGCGCCGGGGAGCCGCTGGCGATCGACCTCGGCTACGGCGCCGCCCCGTGGACGGCCGTCGAACTGCTCGGCCGGCTGCGGACGGCCGCTCCGCGCGCCCGGGTCGTCGGCATCGAGATCGAACCGGAGCGGGTCGCGGCCGCGCGACCGTACGAGCGGGAGGGGCTGACCTTCCGGCACGGGGGTTTCGAGGTGCCCGTGCCGGAGCGGCCGATGCTCATCCGCGCCGCCAACGTGCTGCGCCAGTACGACGAGGCCGAGGTCGCCGCCGTCTGGGAGCGGCTGTGCGCGCGACTCGCCCCGGCCGGCGGCGGCTCGCGCGGCGGTCTGCTGGTCGAGGGCACGTGCGACGAGATCGGGCGGCGGCACGTGTGGGTGGCGCTCGGCCCGGAGGGGCCGCGGAGCGTCACCTTCGCCACGCGGCTGGGTTCCCTGGAGCGGCCCTCCGACCTCGCCGAACGGCTGCCGAAGGCGCTGATCCACCGGAACGTCCCCGGCGAGCCGGTGCACGCGTTCCTGCGCGACTTCGACCGCGCCTGGGCCGCCGCCGCGCCCTACGCCTCCTACGGCGCCCGGCAGCGCTGGCTGCGCACGGTACGGGAGCTGAGGGCCGGCTGGCCGGTGACGGACTCCCCCGCCCGCTGGCGGCAGGGCGAAGTGACGGTGGCGTGGGAGGCGTTGGCGCCGCGCGGCTGAGTTCACCCGTTCGGGGAAGCCGGAACGGAACGATCTCCGCGGTTCGTTCGTCACACCGGCGGGGAGAGCGTCATAGCGGGGCGGACGCAGGGGGGGAACACCTGCCTCTGTCGTTTTTCGTCGTGACATGGCACCATCCCCGGGGCACCGTAAGTTACTGACGGTAAATCAGCTTTGGGGGCATCTGTGATGGGCTGGGGCAAGCGCAGCATCCTCTCGGCCGCCGTGACCGTGGTCTGCGCGGTGACCGTGCTGGCGGCGCCCGGCACGGCCTTCGCCGACCCGGCGCCCACCCCGAGCACGTCCCCGACTCCCCCGCCGAGCAAGGACCTCGAGAAGGTCCGCGAGAAGCTCGACCAGCTGTACCACGCCGCGGCCGTCGCCACCGACGCCTACAACGCGGCCGAGGAGAAGACGAAGCAGCAGTCCGCCCAGATCGTCGCGCTGGCCAGGAAGATCGACCAGGGGCAGCAGAGGCTCGCGAGACTCCAGGACCAGGCGGGCGCCGCCGCCCGCGCCCAGTACCGCACCGGCGGCATCCCGCCCACCGCCCAGTTCCTGCTCAGCGACGACCCCGGACAGGTCCTGGACGGGGCCGGACTGCTGCTCCAGGGCCAGCGGGCGACGAAGTCGCTGATGAGCGAACTGACCAGCACCCAGCAGCAGTTGCAGGCCTACGCCGACGACGCGGCCGCGCAGTGGCAGAAGCTGGACGCCGAGAGCACGGCCAAGGCCACCGCCAAGAAGAAGATCCAGCAGCAGATCGCGGCCGCCGAGAAGCTGGAGTCCGAGCTGGAGAAGAAGGACCGGGAGCGGCTCGCCAGGCTGGAGGACCAGGCCGCGCTGAAGGCACAGACCAACTGGCTGGACACCGGCATCCTCAAGAAGATCCACGGCACGGCGTCCGCGGAGGGCGAGAAGGCGGTCGCGTTCGCCGCCGCCCAGCTCGGCAAGCCCTATGTGTGGGGCGCCGAGGGCCCGAAGTCCTACGACTGCTCCGGGCTGACCTCCCAGGCCTGGGCGGCGGCCGGCCACCCCATCCCGCGCACCTCGCAGGAGCAGTGGCAGCAGCTCAAGCACGTGGACATCCAGGACATGCGCCCCGGCGACCTCATCATCTACTTCGACGACGCCAGCCATGTCGCCATCTACGTCGGCGACGGCGCGATCATCCAGGCCCCGCGCCCCGGGCGGACGGTGACGGTCGCGGGCGCCGGCTCGATGCCGATCCTGGGGGTCGTACGCCCGGACGCGTGAGCCAGGTCATCTCCGGCCATGCCGGCGTGATGTGCGCCATGTGACCCACTCCACCATCAACCCCCGCCCAAACCCGGGCCGGACGTGAGCTTCGTCATTCCCGCTCGCCCGGCGGCCTGTCCAACTGCGCCATAGAACGCGGCATATGACGACGGCCTGCGCCTCAGCGACGCGGCTCACACCATTCCATCGGGGCGGGAGCACCCGCTATGGTCCCCGTCGGTGGCATCGAGACCCTCGGCGCCACCATGCCCTCGGGGGGAGGGAAGGAACCCAAGAGATGCCCGTACCCGTACCGCGGCAGAGAGCGATCCCGGCCGTGGAGAGCGGTCAGGCGCAGGCCGCCACCACAGGCGGCGGCCCCCTCAAGGAAGAGGCCCACCGCGACGCCGCGCCCACGACCGGCACCGGCGCCACTCTCACCCTGCTGCTGATCGAGGACGATCCGGCCGGTTCGCCGATCGTGCCCGACCTGCTGGACTCGGCCGGCAAGCCGATCCGTGTGCGTACCGCCCGCAACCTCACCGAGGCCGAGCGGCTGCTCACCGACGACGTCCACTGCATCCTGCTGGACCTGGCCCTGTCGGCGCCGGGCGGCAGCGACGCCGACGACGAGCTGGCCGTGCTCAAGCACGTGCTGAAGCTCGCGCCCCGGCATGCCGTGCTCGCGCTGACCGCCTCCGCCGACGCCGAGCGCGGCGCCGAGGCCGTGCGCGTCGGCGCGCAGGACTACCTCTTCCGGGACGAGCTGGACGGCCGGCTGCTGAGCCGTGCCATCCGGTACGCGGTGGAGCGGAAACGTTCCGACACGGCCGAGCGGCGGCTGGCCGAGGGCCGGCTGCGCGCGCAGGAGAACCGCCGGCTGGAGCGCGGGCTGCTGCCCACGCCCCTGCTGGAGGGCTCCTCGCTGCGCTTCGCCGCCCGCTACCGCCCCGGCCGCTCCCGCGCGCTGCTCGGCGGCGACTTCTACGACGCCGTCCGCACCCCGGACGGCACCGTGCACGCCATGATCGGCGACGTCTGCGGCCACGGCCCGGACGAGGCCGCGCTCGGCGTGGAGCTGCGCATCGCCTGGCGGGCACTGACGCTGGCCGGGCTGTGCGGGGACGAGCTGCTCGGCACCCTCCAGGAGGTGCTGGAGCACGAGCGGGCCGACGAGGAGATCTTCGCGACCCTGTGCACGGTGGACATCGCGCCCGACGGCCGCCGCGCGGGCCTGTGCCTGGCCGGCCATCCGGCCCCGCTGCTCGCCCGCCCCGGCCGGCAGGCCCGTCTGCTGCCGTACGACAACAACGGCCCCGCCCTCGGTCTGCTGCCCGGCGCCCGCTGGCCGCGGATGCAGGTGGAGCTGGGTTCCGAGTGGAGCCTGATGCTCTACACCGACGGCCTGATCGAAGGCCGGGTCGGCGAGGGCGGCGAGCGGCTGGGCCAGGACGGGATGGTCTCGATGATCCGCCGGCAGCTCTCCGAGGGGCTGCGCGGAGAGGAGCTGCTGCGGGCCGCGGTCAGTGAGGTGCGGCACCTCAACGGCGGGGAACTGACCGACGACGTGGCGGTTGTGCTGCTGGACCGGATGCCGTAGTCCGGGGACTCACCGCCGGGGTTCTTCGCCGCCGCCGGGTGCGGGTGCGTTTGCGGCCGCTCGCGCCCACGCGGCGGAGCCGCAGGTCGATACGGCCCCCGCACTCCTTCGGGGCGGTTCAGCGGCCTCCGTTGTACGGCCCGTACGGACCGTCGCTGCTGCTCCCGCGTCCCCGGCGACGGAAGCCCTTCCCGCCCGAGACCTGCTGGAGCGCGGGCCGTACGTCCACGAAGAAGACGATCGAGGCGACCAGGCCCGCGAGCTGCAGGAACAGCATGGGCACGAACAGGTTCACGGCGACCGCGATGCCCAGGATGATCAGCCAGAAGCCCTTGTTCTGCTTGTCCGCGGCGCGGTACGCGTCCTCGCGGAAGATCGCCGCCATCACGAACGCCACGATGGCGAGCGCCAGCATGGCGGTGAAGATCAGCCACATCACTCCGCCGACTGCCGTCATCAGCACAATGCCCACCACCCGAGTCGAGTCCTCCGTAAAGCCACCGTACCCGTACAGCGGGCCGGACACCCCCAAGGTGCCCGGCCCGCTGTCATCTCGTCGCGATCCCGCCGCCGGTCACTTGGCCGGCGGGGTCGTCTTCTTCGCGGGGGTGGACTTGCGGGGGGCCGGCGCCTTCTTCGCCACCGGCT
The DNA here is from genome assembly GCF_040298985.1 of Streptomyces sp. NPDC001093. NCBI lineage: Bacteria > Bacillati > Actinomycetota > Actinomycetes > Kitasatosporales > Streptomycetaceae > Streptomyces > Streptomyces sp. NPDC001093. The sequence continues at coordinate 207,743 of NZ_JBEPBF010000002.1, forward strand.
TCTTCTCGGCGGGCTCGGCCGCGGCCCCGGCCGGCTTCGGCTCGTCCGCGGCCTCGGCCGGCTCGGGCTTGCCCTCGACGGCGATCGCGAAGTCCTCGATCTCCTCGGCGGCCTCGCCGCGCCAGCTCTTCACGGCCTGCTCGCCGTGCTCGGCGACCTTCTCGTAGGTCTCGCGGGCCTTGACGGCGTACTCGGCGGCGACGCCGACACCGCGCAGGGCGAGGTCCTGGGCCTGCTCGCCCAGCTTCTTCAGGTCGACGTCGAGGGTGCCGATGAACTCGTTGACCTTGGTCTGGAGGGTCTCCTGCGCCTCCTTGGCCCGGGCGGCGGCCTTCTCCTGCACGGCCTTGGGGTCGGTGTTGCGCACGGCCTCGATGCGGGCCGGCGCCTCGGCGCGCAGCTGCTCGACCAGGGCGGGCACCTTCTTGGCCTGCTGGAGGGCGAGGTCGGCGGTGCCGGCGGCGAAGTAGAGCGGAGTCGGGTCGCTGAGGGTCTTGCGCAGGTCGTCGGTGATGGCCATGGTGATCTGGTCCTCCCGGATTCGCGTTCGGCTGAGGTTGGTGTGGTCCGCGGTGGGAGCCGGCGCCCTGGTCCGGTTATCCGGCCGTCCGCCGCGGGCCTGCATCGGCATCGTGTCCGCCGGCCGTGCCGGTGCCGGGCACGGCGGTGCCGTCGGTGTCCGCTCCCTGTGCGCCGTCCTCGTCGTCGGCGGGCTCGCCGATCCCGAATCCGTTCTCCTTGCGAAAGGACTCGTAGATCTGGAGCAGCACCTGCTTCTGCCGCTCGTTGAGCGAGGGGTCGGCGAGGATGACCGCCCTGGTCTCCACGTCGTCCCGGTCCCGCTCGGCGTCGAGGATCCCGGCGCGGACGTACAGCGTCTCGGCGGAGATGCGCAGGGCCTTGGCGACCTGCTGGAGCACCTCCGCGCTGGGCTTGCGCAGCCCGCGCTCGATCTGGCTCAGGTAGGGATTGGACACGCCGGCGGCGTCGGCGAGCTGCCGCAGCGACAGCTGCGCGTTCCGCCGCTGCTCGCGCAGATACTCACCGAGATTGCCGACGTTCAGCGATGCCATGGCTCCACCATGCCTCACCTTCGCTAACAATTGCAAGCACCCGCTTGCAAAAGTGTGCCGGGTGGCTGGAGCGACTCGGGGCCCCTCGGAGTTTCCTGACGCAGCGTGAGCGACCGGCTCTCGTAGGAACCGACAAAGACCCGGCCGTAGCCTGCGGAGCCTTTCATATCTTCCATTCCTAGCTGACCGCACCGGGCTGCCTGTGTACTCCTCGTAACAAGTTGCGACGGAGCAAGGCGAGTTGCAGCGAACGGGGGATCGCTGCCGCGCGCCGCCTCCAGCCATGCCCTTCGACGGGCCGCTGGAGGCGAGGGCCCGGCATGGCACGCGGTGTTGCATCGCGGGCTGTACCGGCGTGAGGGCTGCCACCGACATGGACCACGGTCGGCCGACCACTGCGCTCGACCCCCTGACCTTTCGTCAAACGAGGGAGAAGAGCCTTGAGCAAGTCGTTGACCGGTCGTCGTATCGAGATCGCCTGGCCCGGCCTGGACATCACCGTCACCGCCGAACTCGACGACCGCAACACCGTGCTGGCCGACGCCCTGTGGGAGTCGCTGCCCTACCAGAGCCTTCAGGGGCACGCGCTGGTCGCCGGCCATCACCTCTATCACGCGGCGCCGATACCCTCGCTGCTGCACCTGCACGGTGCCACGCGCATCGACCGGCGCGAGGCCCCCGACGGCACCGTGTTCTGCTCCGCGCTCCAGCACCTGGGCATCAAGTACGGCACCCTGACCGAGCCGATGTACGCCTCCCCCGTGGGACAGATCCGCGAGGCGGACCTGCCCGCCCTGAACGAGGCCGGGCGCGCCGTGTGGGACGCGGTGTACTCCACGAAGAAGCCGATCCTGGCCGAGGTCCGCAGGGCGGGCGAGCCGGGCGGCCACCGCATCCCGCGGCTGGCGGCCACCGACGCGGACGCCAGGCGGCTGATCGCCGACCTCCACGCCGAGACGGAGCGGATCTGGCTCGCCGAACCCGCCGAGCTGGGCGACCTGCACCGGGGCCTGATCCCGTCCGGCGCCGGAACCCTGGAGACGGTTCTGCCCACGCTGCTGTTCGTCAACGGCGAGACCCGCCCGCTCGGCTACGCCTCCTACGGCGGCCTGGTCCGCGCCGTGCACACCGGCATGCCGACCGAGTCGCTGCGCCAGATGGCCCGGCTGCTGGTCGGTGTCCCGGCCGAGTTCCTCGGCTACTGCGGGCTGGAGAAGCTGTGGGCGTTCACGCAGCGCTTCCTCGACTGCCTCGACCGGCTCGACCGCGACGACTTCCACGCGGTGGCCCACCAGATGGCGCTCTACATCAACTGCCTGGGCGGATGGAACCTGCACCTGTTCCCCTGGGACACCGGCGACCACCTGCGGCAGCAGCGGCCCGCCACCACGGGTGGCCGGCCGTGAGCGGGCTGCCACCGCGCACCGACGTCGTCGTGATCGGCGGGGGAGTCGTCGGCACGTCGATCGCATGCCATCTCGCGGAGGCCGGCGTCGGCACCGTCCTGCTGGAGCGCGGCACGCTCGGCTCCGGGGCGTCGGCGGCGACGGCGGGCGTGCTGCGCACCTACTTCCCCGGCGACCCGCACACCGGCGGCCTGGCCGTGCGCAGCATGGCCGCGTACCGGACGTTCGCCGAGCGGACCGGAACGCCCCTCGGTCTGGAGCGTGTCGGCTTCCTGGTCCTGTTCACGGAAGAGGAGCAGGTGGAGGAGTTCCACCGCACCCGGCCCGCGCAGCGTGCGGCGGGGGTGGAGGTCGAGCTGATCGGCCCGGCCGAGGCGGTGCGGCACAACCCGCTGCTCTGCGAGCGGAGCATCCTCGCCGCCGCGTGGTCGCCGCAGGCGTACGCCTGCGATCCGGCCGCGATCGTGCGGGGCTACGCCGCCGCCGCGCAGGAGGCCGGTGCCGTGCTGTGCACGGAGGCCCCGGTGACCGGGATCGAGCCCGCCGGGCGGGTGCACACCCCCCTGGGCAGCATCGCCGCCGACACGATCGTGTGCGCGGCCGGGCCGTGGGCGGGGCAGGTCGCCGCCATGGCCGACGTGCACCTGCCCGTCACCTCGTACCCGATCGAGCTGCTGCTGACCGACCCGCCCGCCCCGCATCCGGGCACGCTGCCGATGACCCTGCACGCCGCGTCGGGCCTGCGGATCAGGTCCTGGAAGGACCGCATCCTGATCGGCATGGGCCGCCCCCGCCCGGACGAGTCGCGCCGGGCGTGGCTGAAGCGGCTGTCGCAGCAGCTCGGCACCACCTACCCGGCGCTCGACGGCATCCGTGTGCACCGGGGGTGGAGCGGACCGTTCGACGGCAGCCCGGACGGCGCGGCGATCATCGGCCGGCATCCCGCCCGCCCCTTCGTGTACGCGGCGGGGTTCTCCGGCCAGGGCCTGTGCCAGGCGCCCGCGGCAGGAGAGACCGTCCGTGATCTCGTGACCGGCAAGCAGCCCCGGACAGAAGGGAACCGACCGTGATTGTTCTGGGGTGCAACGGTTTCAGCGGCGTCTCCCGGATCTTCGCCGAGCGCTTCGGTGCGGTCGGCACCGAACGGCACTACCTCCTCGGCCACGACGCGGGCGCGGCGCTCCTCGTCGACGGCGAACTGGTCGCGGCCGTGGAGGAGGAACGCCTGAACCGGGAGAAGAAGACCACCGACTTCCCCTCGGCCGCCATCGAGTGGTGTCTCGCCGAGGCGGGGGTGAAGCTCGCCGACGTCGACCTGATCGCCGTCCCGTGGGACTTCTCCACCGGCGTCTTCGACGGGATGCTGTCCGACATCACGGCCGCGCCGGTGCCGCCCGCGGCGAAGCTCGACCTCATCGGCGCAATCGGCGCCCTGTACACCGGGGCCGTCAGCCATGACGCGATCCTCGCCGACTTCGCGGCGCGCACCGGGTTCACACCCGACCCGGACAAGGTGGTGTTCGTACCGCACCACCTCGCCCACGCGACGACCGGCTACTACCTGGCCGGCATGCCCGACGCGGCGTTCCTGATCAGCGACGGCCGCGCCGAACGGTACTCCTCGCTGACCGGTGAGATCCGGGACGGCCGGATCACGGTGTTCGAGGAGTCGGTCATCGGCGCGGAGCACTCGATCGGCCTGCTGTTCGCGGCGATCACCCGCTTCCTGGGGTTCGTACCGAACAACGACGAGTACAAGGTCATGGGACTGGCCGGATTCGCCGCCCCGCCCACACCGAACCCGTTCCTCGAGCACCTCGTCGCACTCCACGACGACGGCCGCTACACCTTCCGCCGGCCGCTGGCCACGGACGACCCGCGCGGCCTGGACGCCCTGTTCGAGCAGCACTTCGGGCCCGTCCGGGACACCGTCGAGTACAAGGCCCGGGTGGCCGCCGCGGCGCAGCAGATGCTGGCCGTGGTCACCGGACACCAGCTGCGCGCGCTCGAAGCGAGGACGGACTGCGACCGTCTGCTGTTCGAGGGCGGGGTGGCGCTGAACTGCCTGAACAACACGCCGTTGTTCGAGGGCTCACGGTTCACCGACATGCACGTCAGCTTCGGCGCCAGCGACACGGGCATCGCCATCGGCGCCGCGGCGCACGCCTGGCTCGAGCGGTCCGGCAGCACCGGCCCCAGCGGCAGGCGGGCCGCGCCGGCGGTGACGCCGTACCTCGGACCGGCATACGACGAGACAGCGATCGAGGAGGCCCTGCGCGAGGCCGGCGACCGGATCACCTGGCGCCGGCTCGAGGACGACGAAGTGGTCGAGCAGGTCGCGCAGTTGCTCACGGGGAAGGTCGTCATCGGCTGGTTCGAGGGGCGGCTCGAGCACGGCCCGCGCGCACTCGGACACCGCAGCCTCCTCGCCAACCCCGGCTTCCCCGACATCAAGGACGTCATCAACACCCGGGTCAAGCACCGCGAGCCGTTCCGCCCGTTCGCACCGCTCGTCCTCGAAGCGGACGCGTCCCTGGTCTTCGAGATGGGCCGCAAGACCAGCTCGCCCCACATGACGTTCGTCTTCCCCGTACGACCCGAGTACCGAGACGTCATCCGCGGGGCCACCCACGTCGACGGCACCTCCCGGGTGCAGACCGTCACCGACTCCGCCACCCCCCGGCTCGCCGCGCTGCTGCGCCGCTTCACCGCCCTGACCGGGGTCCCGTGCCTGATCAACACCTCGTTCAACGTCGCGGGCGAACCGATCGTGTGCAGCCCCGCCGACGCCGTCAACTGCTTCCTGTCCACCGAGATCGACCACCTGATGCTCGGCAACCACCTCGTCGGCAAGACGGAGGTCACAGCCGTCGCCTGACCCCACAGGCCGACCCCTGCCGGGGGCGGCCGCACCCGCCCCCGGCCCGCCACACCCACACCCACCCTCCCCAGAAGGAGCAGTCATGACCGCGTACACCCAAGAGACCGGCGTCCAGGAGCTCGAGAAGGCCTGGCTGGCAGAGGCGATCCAGCTGGCCACCACCAGCGTGGCCAACGGCGGCGGCCCGTTCGGCGCGCTGATCGCCAAGGACGGCGAGATCATCGCGACCGGCAACAACCGGGTCACCTCGACCCTGGACCCGGTCGCGCACGCCGAAGTCAGCGCCATACGCGCCGCCTGCCAGGAACTCGGCGTGTTCATGCTGCAGGGCTACACCCTCGTCACCTCGTGCGAGCCGTGCCCGATGTGTCTTTCCGCCGCGCTCTGGGCGCGCGTGGACCGGGTCGTGTTCGCCGCCGACCGGCACGACGCCGCGGTGGCCGGGTTCGACGACCGCAGGTTCTACGACCTGTTCGAGAAGAAGCCCGCCTCGATGTGGCCGATGGCCGTCGAACGGCTGGACCTGCCCAACCGGACCGCACCGTTCGACGCGTGGGTGGCCAAGGCCGACCGCGTCGACTACTGACAAGGAGCTCCCCAGGTGGAGATCAAGCGGAAACACAGCATGTACCACTCGACGGTTCTCGACGCCGACCCCGACCTCGTCTGGTCCGTCGTCCGCGACCCCATGCAGGTCGTGAGGATCGTGTCCGGGCCGGCGGTGAAGAACGTCGGCTGGGCCGAGGGCGGTTCGGCCGACCGGGTCCCGGCGCGCTACGACTTCACCCTCGTGTTCAACGAAGGACTCGTCCAGCAGGAGGTCGCCGGACGCAACGAGGTGGACCGCTCCTCCACCTACCGGGCCGTCGCCCCGACCATGGGCGTCGACAGCTACGCCGCCACCATCCGGGTCCGGCCGATCACCAACGAGCCGGGCCGCAGCTTCTTCGACTGGTCGCGGGAACTCGTGATCGCCGACGACGCCGAACCCGAGGTCGTCGAGGCGATCATCGCCATGATGGCGAAGCAGACCGACTCCGTTCGGGACCACTTCGCCGCACCGCAGAAGTAGCCGGCGGTGAACCGGGCGACGAACACGACCGAGGGGGCCGCAGCGGTGGCCCCCTCGGGCCGGCCCACCGGCACGGGCACACCGACCACGCTCCTGCTGCTGCGGCACGGCGAAACACCGCTGACGGCCCAGAAACGGATCTCCGGAAGCGGCGGCACGGACCTGGGCCTGTCGCAGGCCGGACGGCGACAGGCCCGCGCGGCAGCAGACCTGCTGGCCGCCCAGGGCGGCGTGCGGGCGGTCGTCACCTCGCCGCTGCGCCGCTGCCGGGAAACGGCCCGGACGGTCGCCGCCCGGCTCGGCCTGCACCCCCGCATCGACCCCGAGCTGCGGGAGGCGGACTTCGGCGCCTGGGAGGGGCTGACCTTCGCCCAGGTCCGCGAACGCCACCCCGACGACCTGGCCGCGTGGCTGGCGTCCCCCGGGGTCCCGCCCACCGGGGGCGGTGAACCGCTGGAGTCGGTCGCCGGGCGGGTGTCCGCGGCACGCGACCGGCTCCTGGCCCAGCACGCCGGGCAGACCGTGCTGGTCGTCTCGCACGTCGTCCCGCTGCGGACCCTCGTACGGCTGGCACTGGGCGCACCGCCCGAGTCGCTGTTCCGGATGGAACTGGCGGCGGCCTCGCTCTCGGCGGTGGCCTACCGGGCGGACGGCGCCGCGTCGGTGCAGCTGCTCAACGACACGCGGCACCTCACCACAGGCGATTCCCGTCCGGCTCACCCGGCCTGAGCCCGCTCACCGGGTGAGAGCGGCCGGCTCGTCCAGGCGGGTCAGCTTGTGCGGGTTGCGCACCACGTGGATCCGGGTGATCCGGCCGTCCTCCACCGTGAGGCTCACCGCGCTGGGCTCGCCGTCGAAGTCGACGCGGCCGGCCGGGGCGCCGTTGAGCCACATCGCCGTCGTCTCCAGCGTGTCCACCAGCCGGTGTGCGCGCGCGAGCACGTCCGCGACCACGGCGGCACCGTGGAACGGCGTCGTGGCGGCGGCCACCACCCCGCCCCCGTCCGTGACCATGACCACGTCCGGCGCCATGATCTCCAGCAGCTCCCCCAGCTGCCCGGTGCGCAGTGCGGCCAGGAAGCGGTCCACCACGGCCTGCTGCTCGGAGCGGCTCACCCTGACGCGCGGCCGCCGGGCCGCCACGTGCTCGCGGGCGCGCCGCGCGATCTGCCGTACCGTGGCCGCTGTCTTCCCGACCGCCTCGCCGATCTCCCCGTACGACAGCTCGAACACCTCGCGGAGCACGAACACCGCCCGCTCGGTGGGCCCGAGGGTTTCCAGGACCGTCAGCATCGCGATCGACACGCTCTCCGCGAGTTCGATGTCCTCGGCGACATCGGGGCTGGTCAGCAGCGGTTCCGGCAGCCACTCGCCGACGTACTCCTCGCGGCTGCGCGACAGGGTGCGCAGCCGGTTGAGCGCCTGCCGGGTGACGATCCGGACCAGGTACGCCCGCGCGTCGCGCACGTCGGCCTGTTCGACGCCGGCCCACCGCAGCCAGGATTCCTGCAGCACGTCCTCGGCGTCGGCCGTCGAGCCGAGCATCTCGTAGGCGACCGTGAAGAGCAGGCCGCGGTGGGCGACGAAGGGATCCTCGGTCATGAGGCCGGCTTCTCCGCACGGGTGGCCAGGGGGATCTCACAGGCGTCCGAAAAGCCCTGGGACCTGACCCCGAGAGCCGTGTTGTTCCTGGTCGCGAAGTTGGCGAAGGCGATCGACGCGGTGATCTCGACCAGCGCCGCCACGCCGAGCCGGTCGAGCAGGCGCGCGGACAGTTCGTCGGTGACGGTGGGCGGCGTGGCCGACATCGCCTCGGCGTACTCCATCACGTCCCGCTCCAGCGGGGTGAAGACGTCCGACTCCCGCCAGCGCGGCACCTGGCTGGCCTTGGTCAGGTCCAGGTTCTTGTTCTGCACCTGGAAGTAGTTGATGTCGAGGCACCAGCTGCAGCCGACCAGGGCGGCGACGGCCATGTGCGCGAACGACTTCAGGTTCTCGTCGGCCACATGCCACGCGTTCACCCGGGCCCCCATCTCCTGGCCCGCCTCGGCGACCTCGGGGTTGTGCCAGGTGGCCTGGAGGGGTTCGGGCACGGTGCCGAACTGCTCGATCACGGCCTTGCTCAGCTCTGCGGGGAGTTCCGCCTTCGGTATGCGGAGCGTCATGGTGTCCTCCTCATGTGCTGACCGGTTCGCCATGAAGACACCGCCGGGCTCCCGGGTGTGACACCCGGCTCGTCGGGTCGTCGGGTCGTCGCGACTGTCGTCAGGATTGGAGAAGCGCCGGGCGGACCGGCCCCGCTACCGTGACCGGCATGGACGACGCCACCGCACCGCACGCAGCCGACAGCCACGACCTGATCCGTGTGCACGGCGCCCGGGAGAACAACCTCAAGGACGTCAGCGTGGAGCTGCCCAAGCGCCGGCTGACCGTGTTCACCGGCGTGTCGGGCTCCGGCAAGAGCTCGCTGGTGTTCGACACGATCGCCGCGGAGTCCCAGCGGCTGATCAACGAGACGTACAGCGCGTTCGTACAGGGCTTCATGCCGACGCTCGCGCGCCCCGAGGTCGACGTCCTCGACGGGATCACCACCGCGATCATCGTGGACCAGCAGCGGATGGGCGCCGACCCCCGCTCCACGGTCGGCACCGCCACCGACGCCAACGCCATGCTGCGCATCCTGTTCAGCCGGCTCGGCACGCCGCACATCGGCTCGCCCAAGGCGTACTCCTTCAACGTCGCCTCCATCAGCGGTGCCGGTGCGGTCACCGTGGAGCGCGGCGGGCAGCAGGTGAAGGAGCGGCGCAGCTTCAGCATCACCGGCGGCATGTGCCCGCGCTGCGAGGGCCGGGGCACGGTCACCGACCTCGACCTCACCCAGCTCTACGACGACTCCCTCTCCCTCAACGAGGGCGCGCTCACCATCCCCGGCTACAAGACGGGCGGCTGGAACTACCGCCTCTACACCGAGTCCGGCCTGTACGACCCGGACAAGCCGATCCGCGCCTTCACCAAGCGGGAGCTGCACGACTTCCTCCACCGCGAGCCGACCCGGATGAAGATCGCGGGCATCAACATGACCTACGAGGGTCTGATCCCGCGGATCCAGAAGTCGATGCTCGCCAAGGACAAGGAGGGCATGCAGCCGCACATCCGGGCGTTCGTGGACCGTGCGGTCACCTTCACCGTCTGCCCCGAGTGCGAGGGCACCCGGCTCACCGCGGCGGCCCGGTCCTCGAAGATCGACGGCGTCAGCATCGCCGACGCCTGCGCGATGCAGATCAGCGACCTGGCCGACTGGGTGCGGGGGCTGTCCGAGCCGACGGTGGCGCCGCTCCTGGCCTCCCTGCGGCACACCCTCGACTCGTTCGTGGAGATCGGCCTCGGCTATCTCTCGCTCGACCGGCCGGCGGGCACGCTGTCGGGCGGCGAGGCCCAGCGCGTGAAGATGATCCGCCACCTCGGCTCGTCGCTGACCGACGTGACGTACGTCTTCGACGAACCGACCATCGGCCTGCACCCGCACGACATCCAGCGGATGAACGAGCTGCTGCTGCGCCTGCGCGACAAGGGCAACACCGTGCTGGTCGTGGAGCACAAGCCGGAGGCGATCGCGATCGCCGACCATGTGGTCGACCTCGGTCCCGGCGCCGGTACGGCGGGCGGCACCGTCTGCTTCGAGGGCACGCTGGAGGGGCTGCGGGCCAGCGGCACCCTGACCGGCCGGCACCTGGACGACCGGGCGGCGGTCAAGGACACGGTGCGCAAGCCGGCAGGGGCCCTGGAGATCAGGGGCGCGACGACGCACAACCTGCAGAACGTGGACGTGGACATCCCGCTGGGCGTCCTCTGTGTCGTCACCGGGGTGGCCGGTTCCGGCAAGAGCTCGCTGGTGCACGGGTCGATGCCGGCCGGCGCGGACGTCGTGTCCATCGACCAGACTCCGATCCGCGGTTCGCGGCGCAGCAACCCGGCGACGTACACCGGGCTGCTGGAGCCGATCCGCAAGGCGTTCGCCAAGGCCAACGGCGTCAAGCCGGCGCTGTTCAGCGCCAACTCCGAGGGCGCCTGTCCCACCTGCAACGGCGCCGGTGTCATCTACACCGACCTGGCGATGATGGCGGGTGTCGCCACGACGTGCGAGGAGTGCGAGGGCAAACGGTTCCAGGCCTCCGTCCTGGAGTACACCTTCGGCGGGCGGGACATCGCGGAGGTGCTGGCGATGTCGGTGACCGAGGCGGAGGAGTTCTTCGCCGCGGGCGAGGCGCACATCCCGGCGGCCCACAGGATCCTCGACCGCATGTCCGACGTCGGCCTCGGCTACCTCACCCTGGGCCAGCCGCTCACCACCCTCTCCGGCGGCGAGCGCCAGCGCCTGAAGCTGGCCACGCACATGGCCGACAAGGGCGGCGTCTACGTCCTCGACGAGCCGACGACAGGCCTCCACCTGGCCGACGTGGAACAGCTCCTCGCCCTGCTGGACCGCCTGGTCGACTCCGGCAAGTCGGTCATCGTGGTCGAACACCACCAGGCGGTCATGGCCCACGCCGACTGGATCATCGACCTCGGCCCCGGCGCCGGCCACGACGGCGGCCGCGTCGTCTTCGAGGGCACCCCGGCGGACCTGGTCGCGGCGCGCTCGACCCTGACCGGCGAGCACCTGGCCGAGTACGTGGGGGCGTGAGGGGGAAGCGCCGTTGAGCTGAGGATCGTCTCCCGGGTGCCGGTGCGTGGTGGGCTGGTCGCGCAGTTCCCCGCGCCCCTGGGAAGTCGCAGCCGACGCGGCTTCGAGGCACCGGCAGCTCACCGTGCGTGCACGCTGTCCCCCGTCAGAAGGGGAGCGGGCGGGCGTGGACCACGTCCAGGCGGGAGACCGCCCGGGTCAGGACCACGTACAGGCGGTGCGCGCCGCGCTCCTCCGCCTCCGCCACCGCCGCCGGTTCCACCGCCACGACATGGTCGTACTCCAGGCCCTTGACCATGCTCGCGGGGACGAGTGTCAGGCGGGCGCCCAGCGCGTCCGGGCCGGCCGGGTCCAGGCCCGCCGCGGTGAGGGCCGATCGCACGGCGTCCAGGTCCGCGTCGGCCGCCACCACGCCCACCGAGCCCTCGTGGGCCAGCGCCTCGCGCACCGCGGTCACGGCGGTGCCCGGCACGTCGTCGGTCGGGCGCATCCTCAACTCGCCGTCCGCGCGCAGGGAGTGGGCCGGGGGTACCGACACGCCCAGGCGGGGCAGCAGGCGGTTGGCCAGGTCCACGACGGCCGCGGGCACCCGGAAGCCGGTGGTCAGCGGGACCACGGCCGCGTCCGGCCGGCCGAGGTGGCGCAGCTGGACGGACCAGTCGCGGGCGGCCCACGCGGTGGTGCCCTGGGCGAGGTCGCCGAGGACGGTCAGTGAGCCGAAGGCGGCGCGGCGGGCGATGGCCCGGCACTCCATGGGCGAGAGGTCCTGTGCCTCGTCGACGACGATGTGGCCGTACCCCTCCGGGTGCTCGATCAGGCCGGAGAGCTCGTCCAGCAGGACCAGGTCGGCGGCCGACCAGCGGGCCGACTTGTACGAGCGGGGCGGGCGGGACCACAGGAGCGCCGCCTGCTCGTCCGGGTCCAGCAGGCCGTCGGCCGACCGGGCCAACTCCCTTGGGTCGGTGAGGAGTCGGGCCAGCACCTCCTCGGGGCGGACCTTGGGCCAGACGAGGTCGAGGTGCTCGGATAGCGGGCGGGCTCGTTCGATGCGGCGCACCCAGGAGGCGGGCAGCACCCCGGAGCGCCGTTCGGCCCGCTCGCGCAGCCGCTGTACGACCCGGGTGCGCACCCGCTCGCGGCCGATGGCGTACGGCGGCTCCTCGGTGCGCACCACCTCGAGGATGGCGGCCAGTTCCCCGGCGGGCACCCGCCACCGGCTGGAGCCGTCCTTCACGGCGAGGTCGGTCACGCCGTCGCTGGTGACCCTGCCGTACAGCGCCCGGCGCAGCACCTCGGCCATGCGGGCGTCGTGCTTGAGCGCCGCCGTGTCCGCGGGGTCGGTGCCGGTGACCGGGTGCCGGGCGATCTCCTCCAGGAGTGTCGACTGCCGTACGCCGGTCTCGCCGAGCGAGGGCAGCACCTCGGCGATGTAGTGCAGGAACGTGCGGTTGGGGCCGAGGATCAGCAGTCCGGCGCGCTGGAGCCGCTTGGGATGCGTGTACAGCAGGTACGCGGCGCGGTGCAGGCCGACGGCGGTCTTGCCGGTGCCGGGCGCGCCCTGCACGCACACCGAGTCGGCGAGGGCGGCGCGCACGAGGTCGTCCTGTTCGGGCTGGATGGTGGCGGCGATGTCCCGCATGGGTCCGACGCGGGGCCGCTCGATCTCGCGGGCGAGGATGTCGCTGGTCCGGGACTCGCCACGGCCCAGGTACTCGTCCTCCAGCCCGGTGAGGTCGGCGGACCCGCCCCGGCTGCCCGGCGCCCAGCCGAACCGGCGCCGTACCTCGACGCCGCGCGGGTCGCGGGCGCTCGCCTGGTAGAAGGCGCGGGAGACGGGGGCCCGCCAGTCGACGACGAGCGGTGGGGCGGCGGGGTTCTCGGTGATGCGCAGGCGCCCCAGGTGGTAGCTCTGCCCGCCGTGCTCCGGGTCGCTGCCGGTGAAGTCCAGGCGGCCGAAAAAGAGGGGGCCGGGCGGCAGTTCGCGCAGCGCCTTGGCCTGGCTGCGCAACCGGTGGCCGAGGACCTCGGCGTCGGCTCCGGAGGCGGAGACGTCCTCGCCGGTGACGACCTGTTCGGCGGCGCCCTCGACCATCGCGGCGAGGGCGGTACGGCAGGTGTCGTGGTAGGCGCGCTCGGTGTGCAGGGCGTCCGTGAGGGCGGGGTCGAGTGACGTCATGCCGCCAGCATACCGCCATAACTTAACCAAGTTACATTTTTAACCCAGTCTCACGAATGCTTCCGGTCCCCGGTCACGGCCGTGCGCCGGAGCTCCGTCAGCCCCTCCCCCAGCCGCCGGAACGCCCGCTCGGCCGCCCGTGCGGCGTCCGGTGCCACCACCGCGATGGGCTCCCCCGCCGCGACCCGCCGCCAGTTCTCCTGGGCGAGGATGCGCTGTACGGCGATGATCTGCCCGGCGGCCAGCCGCGCGTCCAGCCCGCCGCCGAGCGCCTCGGCGAGCGCCGCCTCCGACCGCTCCAGATGGGAGTGCGCCCGCGCCACCAGGGCCGGGGTGCCGTAGAGCAGGGTGTGGAAGGCGAGCACCTGGGGGTGGTCGTTCAGCCCGGTGACCGGATCGCGCCGCTCAAGACCGGCGAGGAAGTGCCGGCGCAGGGCGTCCACCGGGTCGGCCGCCCCGGCCACGACCCGCGCGGCCTCCGTCTCGTGGTCCGCGATCCGGTGCAGGACCAGGTCCTCCTTCGCCGGGAAGTACCGGAAGAGCGTCGGCTTGGAGATCCCGGCCGCCGCCGCGACCTCGGCCACGGACACCGCGTCGAAGCCCCGCTCCAGGAACAGCCGCACGGCGACGTCCGACACGTCCTGGTACATCTTCTGCTTCTTGCGCTCACGCAGGCCCATCTCACCCATGGGGCGAGGGTACGCAGCATTTCCGGTCAGAGGACGGCTTCCGGGCGGGTGCCGTGCTCGCGGCACCAGCGCATCAGCGCCGCCGCGATCCGGTGCGGACCCGGTACCGGGTCGAGGCCCAGCGGTACGGCGGCCAGGGCGAGGACGCGGCGCAGCTTCAGCGCCGCGGAAGCCATCCGCCGCCACCCGACGTCCGGTGCGGCGCCCAGCATCAGGGCGCAGCGGATGACATCGGTGATGACGGACTGGGCCCGCTTGTAGCCGAGCAGCAGCGGCAGATCGTCGTGCCAGCCGTTCCCGCTGCCGTGACGCACCTCCTCCACGGTGGTGTGCCACAGCTCGGCCACCCTGCGCGCCTGCCCTGCCGGGTAGCGCATCAGATGGAGATGGGTCGCCAGCTCGTAGAGCGGATCACCGACCATGGCGAGTTCCCAGTCGATGGTCCACAGGCGTTGTTCGGCGTCCACGATGAAGTTCTCGCGGTGCAGGTCGGCGTGGAGCAGGCAGAACGGCCGCCGGGTGAGGCCGGAGACGTGCTTGCGCAGGTGGGCGAAGGCGTCGTCGGCCACACCCAGCTCGCCGAACAGCCCCTCGAACCGGTCGAGGTTGTGCCGGTAGACCCGGTGCTCGGTGAAATGGACGAGCCGCTGGAGGAAGCCCTCGGTGTCGCCGTCGTCCGGGCGGTCCTCCGGATCGCACCGGCGCGCCGCCCGAAGACCCGTGGGCTCCACGGCGGCCAGCTGCCGGAAGAGCTCGACGATCTGACGGTGGTAGACGTCCGGAACGGGCATGCCGGAGGTGTGGAGGGAGCCGAGCGTGCGGCCCTCGATGAAACGCATCAGGCTGATGCCGCCGACCTCGGCGATCTCGGGAATGCCGCGGATCCGCCCCTGGAGATCCTGCAGCAGCTGCTCCTCCGAGACGAAGCAGCGCCGGTCGAACCACAGCAGATCGGGCCGCGGCTCCCGGCACTTCCACCGCCCCGGCTGCACCCGGCCCGCCTCACCGAGCAGCGGGAAGACATACGTCTCGTGGTGATACCCGTGGAGCGGGCCCTCGACCAGACTCTCGTCGCCGCTCACCTCGACCGCGTGCAGTCGAGCAACCGAAGCTGATTGGGGGGACATTGCCCGTTTCTCTCGCCTTGCCACCGCTGGAGGGTGCGGAAGTGGCAGCACGCTACTCCTTCCACGGGCGTGCATCGTGTCAGACGCCGTCGACTGATCGAACCGGGTCGCCCTGGACAGCTACCGGACGCACACTTGTGCCCCGCACGGCGCCCCGCGCCCGCGCTCCCGCATGACCTGCGGTGCTGGCAGCGTGGCCGCCCGCGCCGTGCTGCTCGACTTCGACGGACCGGTCACCGACCTGTTCGGCGACGAGTCCACCGCGCCCGTCGCACACGAGATCAAGGACGTCGTACGCGGGATCTGGGGCGGCCTGGGCCGCGATGTCGAGGAGTGCGACGACTCCCACGGCATCCTCCGGCTTCTCGGAAACATGTCCGACCGGCCGGCCGCCCACCCCCGCGACCCTCGCGCGCCGGCCGAGGCCGAGGCCATCGTCACCCGGTACGAGTACGCCGCGGTCAAGGCGGCCGAGCCGACCCGGGGCGTCGTACGTCTCGTGGACGCGCTGGCCGGACTCGGGCTGCGACTGGTGATCGTCAGCAACAACTCCGCGGGACTGGTGCGGGAGTTCCTCGAGAACAACGGCCTGCGGTCGAGGTTCGAGGCCGTGGTGGGCCGGGATCCGCAGGAACTGCGGCACATGAAGCCCGACCCGTACTCGGTGCACCGCGCCCTGGAGATCCTGCGCCTGCCGGCGGCCGAGGCCCTGCTCATCGGCGACCAGCTCACCGACCTCCAGACCGCCCGGGCCGCGGGCACCGCCTTCCTCGGCCACACCCCGTCGGCGGAACGCGCCCGGCAGATGAGAAGCCGGGGCGCGGACGCGGTCGTGCACACGCACGCCCCGGTCATCGAGGCCGCGAGGTCCCTGGCGGCCGCCGGGGTCAACCAGCCGCCGGACAACTGGGCGCCGGGCTCAACTGGGCGTCTGCGCCGCGCCGTTGGTGTGCGGGTGCGGCCCAGCGGGCATCACCCTCCCGCA
This sequence comes from Streptomyces sp. NPDC001093, assembly GCF_040298985.1. Lineage (NCBI taxonomy): Bacteria > Bacillati > Actinomycetota > Actinomycetes > Kitasatosporales > Streptomycetaceae > Streptomyces > Streptomyces sp. NPDC001093. Next base: position 223,836 of record NZ_JBEPBF010000002.1, read on the forward strand.
CCGACGGCGCGCACGGGGGGTACGTGTGGCATCTCGCACTGCGGGCGACAACGGCCCGAGCCGGCTTGAGCGGGCCCAGGGTCAGCCCGCGCCGGGACCGGCTCGCCCGGGGCACCGACGACTGGATGCGCTGGTTTCTCGCCACCCGCGTGCCCCTGCCCTGCCGGGACTCGGTCCAGCCCTCGCCGAGCAGCACCCGCAGGGCCCGCTGCACGGTGTCCCGGGAGATCCCGAACGGTAGTTGCCGTCGGCCATCCGCGCCCGCAGCTCCTCCGCGACCCGGAGAAACGCGCGGCCGCCGGCCCGGTCCTCCCGCTCCCCCGTCACACGCGGTACGTACCTCCGGCGCGCCGGCGGCAGACTCCGGGCGGTCACCAGCCCCGCAGGGTCCGCAGCAGCGGCTCCAGCGACGCGACCACGCACCCGGCCCCGGCCTCCCGCAAGAGCTTGCCCTTGCGTTCGTTACGCGCGTAGCCGAGAAACGGCACGCCGGCGACGTTGGCGGCGGCGAGGTCGGAGGGCGAGTCGCCGATCATCAGGGCCGCCGAGGGGGCGGAACCCATCGCGGCCAGGGCCCGGTTGAGGCAGTGCGGATCGGGCTTGAGGAGGTGCAGCTCGGTCGTGCGGCCGTAGATGTGAGGGGCGAAGCAGGCGGTGAGACCGCGGTCCCGCAGGTAGGCGCGGACCACTCTGGGGGAGTTGTTGGAGGTGATGGCCAGGCGGGCGCCCACCGCGGTCCAGGTGCGTATCAGCGGGTCGGCGTACGGGGTGGGATACGCGGAGCCGGCGGCGCGCAGCTCCTCCTGGGTGAGACGTTCCTCCAGCTCGGTCACGAGGTCGCTGCCGGGGTGCCGGAGGTCCACGGCACGCAGCACCTCGTGCGGGTCCAGCGAGTCGCGCTCGGAGTCGCTGAGCAGGTTGTGCAGTCCGCGCCCGGCCAGCCACTCCACCAGCTCGGCCGCCACCCGTTCCGCCGTGTGCCGCGCGAACAGACGGCAGATCGGTCCGTCGAAGTCCCACAGGACCACCCGGGCATTTTCGATCAGATCACGGAGCTTCTCGATCTCGTTCGCGCTCTGTTCGGTCTGCGTCGTCTCAGTCTGCGTCGCATCAGAAGTCACTAGGAGAGTGTCAGGTCCGTGGTGATGGTTTCCCAGAGGGCGTCGAACCACTTCTGCGATTGCTCCACGAACGCCGCGTCCCGCTGTCCGGCCCGCTGCTCGAAGGAGAACAGCAGGGACTCCGAGCCGAGGGTGTCCCACATCTGAAGCGTCCCGCTCTCGGTGGGCTCCTCCCGTCGCGCGATCATGTAGTGCGCGAACAGCGCCTCCACCCCGTTGAGCAGGTACAGCTTGACCGGAGGGGTGAACGGCAGCGCCCGGAAGGTGACATGCACGTCGATGTCGTGGGTGCTGCGCAGCGCCTGGAGGTTGTACTGCAGCACCTGGCCCTGGGCGTTGCGCATGGCCAGCCAGCGCTGGTGGACGGCGTCGTCCTCCTCGCTGCCGGCGTCGACCGAGACCGGGAAGGCCAGGTTGATGTCGCGGGACGGCAGCAGGACGCGGGCGTCGATCCGCTCGGGGTGCAGCCGGCCCTCGTGCACCAGGCGCAGCGGCTCGCCGAGCGCGGGGATCAGGCTCTGCGCGGTCAGGCAGACGGCGTCGATGCGCACGTGCGGCGCCGAGAACGCCTCGGTCAGCCGGGGCGCGAGCGCCACCATGGTCGGCTGCGGCTCCCCCTGTGCGGGCGCCGGTTCGGCGACCCGCGGGGGGCTGCCCTTGCTCACGTCGGCGAGCAGCCCGTCCTCCTGGAGCACCCGCAGCGCCTGGCGTACGGCGCCCCGCTCGACGCCGAACTCCCCGGCCAGCTCGGCCTGGGTGGGCAGCCGCTCGCCGGGCTGCAGCTCGCCGGTGCGGATCCGCTCGCGCAGGGTGCCGGCGATCTCCTGGGGCGTGAGCCTCCTGCCGCCGTTCACTGCCACATGCTCCTGAGTCACGACCAAACGCTACAACTTTGATCCATCTTTGGGGAGTTACCCGGAAGTTGTTTATGAGCTGGGACCAAGTGGAAACAACTTAGGTGGAGTTGGTTGCCAACTTTTTCGAGTTGGCCAATCTTCGTTAGGGGGAACCGCCGTGCCTGCCCTCGCTTTCCTCATCGAGCAACTGGTCCAGTGGAAGTACGGCGTCGTCGGCGCCGTGGGCATGCTGCTGTTCACGGGCGGCATCGAGACCAGGAGCCACAAGGCCACCTCCGCCGGCGCCGTCCTGCTCGCCGTGCTCCTCGCGGGCCCGGCGCTGTGACCCGCCGGGGACCGGCCCTATGAATGCAGCAGCAGATCCGAACTGATCGTCTCCCAGAGCGCGTCGAACCACCGCCGCGACTGCTCCACGAACGCGGCGTCCCGCCGCCCGGCACGCCGCTCGAAGGCGAACAGCATCGAGCGCGTGCCGTCGGCGTCGTACAGCTCCAGGTGCTCGTGCTCGATCTCCCGCTCGCGGCGCTTCAGCGTGTAGTACGCGAACAGCGCCTCGGAGCCGTTGAGCAGGTACAGCTTGACCGGCGGGGTGAACGGCAGGGCACGGAAGGAGACCCGGACGTCGACGCCGTGCGTGGTGCACAGGGCCAGCAGGTTCTGCCGCAGCACCATGCCCTGCGCGTTGCGCTGGGCCAGCCAGCGCCGGTGCAGCAGGCCGTGGTCGTCGGCGGCCACCGGGGTCGGGAAGGCGAGGTCGATGTCACGGCTGGGCAGCAGCACCCGCACGTCGATCTTGGCCGGTTCCAGCCGTCCCGCGTGGATCTGTCTGAGCGGCTCGCCGACGGCCAGCGTGAGCGAGACCGAGGTCAGGCAGAGCGCGTCGATCCGCACGTGGGGGGCGGCGAAGGCCTGCGCTATCCGGGGTGCGAGGCCGACCGTCGTGGGCTGCGGCGGCGCCCCCGGTCCGGCCGGCAGCCGGGCCGGCCCCGGCACCGCCGCCACGATGGCCGGGCTGCCCTTGGAAACGCCGGCGAGCAGGTGCTCCGACTGCAGGATGCGCAGGGCCTGGCGCACGGCGCCGCGTTCGACGCCGAACTCCACGGCCAGCTCCGCCTGCGTGGGCATGCGCTGGCCCGGCCGCAGCACACCGGTCCTGATCCGGCTGCGCAGTTCGTCGGCGATGTCGCGATGGGACGTGTGGGGCCGCTGTGGCCTCGTCCGTCCACTGACGGAGGCGTGCTCCAGGTCCACGGACAAACACTACAACTTCCCGCCAAGTTGCGGCAGTTCGTCGACAGCTGGTTATGAGCCGCTTCCCAACGGAGATAAGTACAGTGAAGTTGGCTGCCAACTTGTATGACATGGTCAAGCTTCCCGGTGGTTGGCCGACCGGGCTCCCTTCCGGAGGGGAGCCGGGAGCCCGGACAGGGGACGGCCGACGAAAGCGCACAGTCACAACTGAACACGTCATCGCACAGCCACAACTGAACACCGTCAGCACAGCCACAACTGAACAGCTCGCTACGGATGCACAGTCGGTGTCGCCGGAGAGAGAGGAGACTTCAGAACATGTCCGGGCACCAGGGAAGCCCGGGCGAGCGGAACAGGGCGTCGGCCTTCCGGGCGGCGCCCTCTCGTTCTTCCTGGACCCGGCCGAGCGCCGCGAGCCGCAGCAGCGACTCACCACCGAGCCAGACCGAGGCCAAGTCGCCGATGTCCAGCGTCAGATCGGCGCTCCCGGTGCCCGTCGGCACACAGGACGCCCCCTCCGGCGAGGCCTCCAGCCGGAACCGTCCGCCGGCCATCCCGGCGCCGTCCACGACCTGAAGGACGAGCACCCCCGACCCCTCGTACGTCCGCGCCTCCAGGGCCCGTACGACGTCCAGGATCCGCACCCACAGCCAGTCCCCGTGCCCGGTGACCCGGGCCGCGCGCGGGTCCGGGAGGTGGAGGGGAAGCAGGTCGTCGGGGCCGCGGAAGCCGGTCCTGACCTTCGTGATCCAGTCGATCGAGCACAGGTAGTGCCACAGGGCGCGCTCGGCGGCCGGCGTGGTGGCGATGAGCCCCCGCACAGTGGCGGTCTGGTCGGGCTGCTTGCCGTCCCACCTGTCGTCGCACGTGTACGTCACCAGGCCCTCGACCTCGCCGGAGGCCGCGCGGTAGACGGCGTGGAACGGCTCGGTCCAGTCGGCGTGGATGCGGACCACACCGGTGGCCACCTGCCACCACAGCTCGTCCCGGTCGATCGCGCCGGGCTGGGCGCGACGGAACCGCTCGAACAGCTCCGGACCCAGCTTGCGCACGTCCTCGCCGTCCACCAGATCGATCCGGCCGCCGTCTTTGGGGCCCGACCAGCGCGGGTCGAGGCCCGCACGGGGCACCTCGATCGTCCACTCGGTCGACCAGGTGGCCGGACCGAAGCCGTACCGCCCGTAGATCGGGTACTCGGCCGCGATCAGCGTGGCGACGACGTCACCGCGCTCCTTCGCCGCCGCCAGGTCCTGCGCCATCATGCGGCTGAGCAGCCCACGGCGGCGGTGGGTGGGGGACACAGTGACGCCGGAGATGGCGTCGGCGGGCACCAGGCCGCCGCCCACCGCGGTCAGCTCCTGAGGGAAGGAACGGAAGGTGGCCACCCACCGGTCGCCGTCGACGGCACCCCGCCAGCGCCCCGGCCGGAACAGCCGCCGCCGGGCGTCGAGTTGCTCGCGCGCCAGGACCGGTGGGCGGGTGAAGCCGGTGGCCAGCGCGCGCTGCCAGTCCTCGAAGTCGGCCTCGGTGACGATCCGGACGTCGCTCATGGGGCCACGGTAGGTGACCCGCCCACCGGGCGTCCTCCCGTTTTCCCGCCGGAGCGGCTCGGAGCGGATCAGATCAGCAGGTCGTCCACCTGCGCCTCGCCCTCCCGGTACCGGCGGGCGATCTCCGCGCTGCAGTCGTCGGTCGTGCGCTGCAGGCGCTGACGGCGCTCGGAGACCTCCTGTTCGTAGCGGACCAGGCGCCCCATGGCCGTGGTCAGTTCGAGATCCGTCCGCGCCTGGAGGTCCGACAGCTCGACCTCGGCGAGCATCTCGGCGGCCAGCTGCCGGTACTCCTCGTTGTGCGGGGTGCCGAGCGTGACATGGCGGGCCGAGGAGCGGTGCCGGGCCGGGGCGTCCTTGAGGATCTCCGGGAGCCGGTCGACCACGGAGGCGTCCGCGGGCGCCGGCAGGGACGCGCGGCCGCGCCGGCACAGCTCCGCGCGCAGGATGTCGATCCGCCCCTGCAGCAGCCGCCGCACATAGCTGAGGTCCGCCTCGTCGCGCTGGGCGTCGCGGCGCAGGGTGCGCAGTTCGGGCAGGCTCAGCCGGGCCAGTTCGGGCTCGGGCGGCTCGGCGGGCAGCGCGGTGCCCGCCGGGGCCGGTGGCGCCGGCGGGGTGTCGGCGCGCTGGGCCGGCGGCCGGTACGTCCCCTGTGTCCCCACCGGCCCGCTGATACTCGGTGTGCTCATGTGCTTCTGACCGTCCCCTCGACCGGCGTGTGGAAGCATCGTGCCACCCCAACTGGCCACTATGTGACCGAGTGCCCCCGAACGGCCCCAGATGGGCGTTAAGGGATTCATAAGGGATCTATGATGGGCGCTCTGTGTCCGCGTACCGGGCACCCGGCATGATGGTTCGCATGCGTGCGGTGGTGCAGAGGGTGGACGGCGCGAGCGTCGTCGTGGACGGAGAGACGGTCGGCGCGATCGAGGGCGAGGGGCTGTGCGTCCTGGTCGGGGTGACCCATGAGGACACCAAGGAGAAGGCGGCGCAGCTGGCCCGCAAGCTCTGGTCGATCCGCATGCTGCAGGACGAGAAGTCGTGCAGCGACATCGACGCCCCGCTGCTCGTCATCAGCCAGTTCACGCTGTACGGCGACGCCCGCAAGGGGCGCCGCCCGACCTGGAACGCGGCGGCGCCGGGCGATGTCGCCGAGCCGCTGGTCGACGAGGTGGTGGCCCAGCTGCGGGCGCTGGGCGCGACGGTGGCGACGGGGCGGTTCGGCGCGAGGATGCGGGTGTCCTTGACGAACGACGGCCCGTTCACGGTGCTGCTGGAGATCTAGGGCGCGGTCGGCGCACCCAGGAGACACGCCCCGGCTAGGGCTCGACCACGACCTCCTGCGCCGCCGCCGTCTCTCCGGCCAGGAGCCGCGCATCGAGCGGCACGTTCCGCTTGACCAGGGCCAATGCCACCGGCCCCAGCTCGTGGTGGCGCACCGACGTCGTCACGAAGCCGATCTTGCGGCCCTCCGGGCCCTCGTCCGCGAGCCGGATCTCCGTGCCCGGCACCGGCAGATGGACGTCGCTGCCGTCCAGGTGGAGGAAGACCAGCCGGCGCGGCGGCTTGCCCAGGTTCTGGACGCGGGCGACCGTCTCCTGACCCCGGTAGCAGCCCTTCTGGAGGTGCACCGCCGTGCCGATCCAGCCGAGCTCGTGCGGGATCGTCCGGTGGTCGGTCTCGAAGCCGAGCCGGGGCCGGTGCTGCTCGACGCGCAGCGCCTCATGGGCGAGGAGGCCGGCGGCGGGCCCGTGCGCGGCCGCGAAGGACTCCAGATCCTCGCGCGGCAGGAAGAGATCACGGCCGTACGGCGTCTCGCGTACGACGACGCCCTCCGGCACCTCGGCGATGGACCCGGCGGGCAGGTGGACCACCGCGAAGTCGGCCGTCCGGTCGGCGACCTCCACGCGGTAGAAGAACTTCATCGACTCCAGGTAGGCGATCAGCGCGTCCTGCGTACCGGGCTCCACGTGCGCCCAGACGGTCGTGCCGTCGTCCACCAGGTACAGCGCGTGCTCGATGTGCCCGTGCGCGGAGAGGATCAGGGCCTCGGTGGCCTCACCGGGCGGCAGCTCGCTGACGTGCTGGGTGAGCAGGAGGTGCAGCCAGCTCAGCCGGTCCTCACCGCTGACGGTGACGACACCCCGATGGGACAGGTCGACGAAACCGGTGCCGTCGGCGAGGGCGCGCTGCTCGCGGAACAGGTCGCCGTAGTGGGCGGCGACACCTTCGTCCACACCCTCGGCGGGGACGGCGCCGGGCAGGGACAGCAGAGGGCTCTTCATACCGCCAGCCTACGACGTGGTAGTTGAACTCTTCAGCGAACAGTCCTTACACCGGCCGAAGATCGCGAAGTGCTTCATGTCGGTGTCGAACCCGAACCGCTGCCGCAGCTTGGCGGTGAACTCGGCGGCCACGTCCACGTCGGCCTCGATCACGTTCTCGCAGTCGCGGCACACCAGGTGCAGATGGTGGTGGCGGTCGGCGAGGTGGTACGTCGGCGCACCGTGCCCGAGGTGGGCGTGGCTGACCAGGCCCAGCTCCTCCAGCAGCTCCAGCGTCCGGTAGACCGTGGAAATGTTGACCCCCGACGCCGTCTTCCTCACTTCGCCGAGGATGTCGTCGGGGGTCGCGTGCTCAAGGGTGTCGACGGCTTCGAGGACAAGCTGGCGCTGCGGCGTCAGCCGGTAGCCGCGCTGCCTGAGGTCGCTCTTCCAGTCGGTGCTCACCACGTGGCCAAGTCTAGGACCGACGGGTCCGGACTCGCCTGGGCGCCTTGAGTTCAAGGGATAATCTGACAGTTTTTCTGCCGTACGTGCGGTTGGTTCGATAAGCGGTTATTCGGGGGGAATGCCGGGGTAGCTTGGCGGCGACTCGTTGTCCCAGCTGAGGAGGAAGCCATGCGCGCACGCAGAGCCCTGGCCATCGCGATCACCACCCCGATCCTGCTCGCCGCGATCGGCATGAGCGGCGCATCCGCGGCGACCCGGCCCGGACCCGTCGCCGACCGGCCCGGTCCCACGGCCGACCGGTCGGCCCCTACGGCCGACCTGCCTGTGCCTGCCGCTGACAGCAGGCACAGCAGACCCAGCAGGCACGCCGAGGCTCAAAGAAAGGCTGCCGAAGACGAGATGGACCCGGAAGAAGGTCTCATCGGAGGTCTCGCGGGTGAACTCCTGGGCCGGGTGGGTCCCACGGATTCCTAGGCGCCGTACGCCTTCCGGCGGGGCACCGGCCGGCTCACGTCCGGCTCACCTGAAGAAGGCGATGCCGTCGTCGGGCATGTCGTCGGGCAGGGCCTTGGCCCAGCGCTCGACGTCCTCCGGGGTGACGACCTTCTTCAGGTGGGCCGACATGTAGGGGCGCAGCTCGACCTCGGGGGTCTGCTTCTCGCCGACCCACATCAGGTCGCTCTTCACATACCCGTACAGCCGCTTGCCACCGCTGTACGCCTGCGAGGCGGCCGTCCGGGCGACGGCGTCCGTGACCAGGTCGATCTGCGGCTTCTTGTCGGCCATCTCGCCGTACCAGATCTCGATGACACCGTCGTCGCGGGTCATCGTCACCTCGACCTTGCGGTCGGCGTCGATCCGCCAGAAGCCGGACTCCGACTCCAGCGGGCGGACCTTGTTGCCGTCCTGGTCCAGCACCCAGGTGTGCGAGTGGTACTCCAGGAAGTCCCGGCCGTCGTGGGTGAAGCTGACCTCCTGCCCGAAGTTGCACTTCTGCGAGCCGGGGAAGTCGTGCACGCCCGCACCGGCCCAGTTGCCCAGCAGAAAGGCGAGCGGGACCAGGTCCTTGTGCAGGTCGGACGGGATCTCGATCATGAGGGAAACTTCCTAGAGGTGGTTCAGCGCTGGCCCTGGTACAGCTTCTTCACGGTCAGACCGGCGAAGGCGAGCACGCCGACGCAGACCAGGACCAGCAGGGTTTCGAAGAAGATCTCCACGGGTGCTCCTTGAGCGAGGGTGGGCATACGACAGGGCCGGGGCCCAGCTTACGCGGCCGGGCGCCGACGCTCTTGACGAGGTGGGCCGTCAGGAGCTCACCCTTCCGGCCCCCGCAATCTCAGTCGAGCAGCTGCACCTGCAGGACCACCGTCTGCTGGAACGGGATCTCCTTCGCGCCGCCCTTGCGGGACTGCACGACGATCCCCACGACGTCGCCGGAGTTGATATAGGCCTGCCGGACCTGCTCGGCGCCGTACGGCTTCTGTTCCGCGTAGGCGTTCAGCTCGCTGTGCCCCAGGGTGCCGGCGTCGGGGAACGAGTCGTCCCTCTTGTTGTAGGGCGCCCCGCGCAGGACGTGAGACGGGTCGTCGTAGCCGGAGAACTCGTCCCGCTGGACCTGGCCGGCGATCAGGCCGGTCTCGAACTGGAGCAGGTAGATCCGGGTCCGGGTGCCGTCCGGCATGGTCCAGCCGCGCGCGGCGACATGCCTCAGGCCGCGGTCGATGAGCTCTCCCTGGAGACTGTCCCGGTCGTCCTTGCTCGCGTATTCCGCGAGGAACACCTCCGGCTTCACCCATCCGTGGTCGCCCGCGAGCGCCGGATCAGCCGTGGCGCCCTTCGGCGCGGGCAGCACCAGTTTGCGCAGGTCGGCGTAGTGGACCATGGCCGGGTTGCCGTCGGCGAACGGGGCCGGGCTGCCCGCGGCCAGCGGCGGCCGGACGATCTGCGGGTAGTCCCAGCGGCCGTCCGCGCGGGTGGCCAGGCCGGGCAGGTCGGTGCGCTCCATCCGTGTGACGCCGTACGCCGTAGACGCGCCGGTCGCCGCGAAGACCACGAGGGCCGCGGTCCAGCGCAGGACGGTCCGCAGGACCCGGCGGTCCTTGGGCGCTGCAGAGCCCGGGGCCCCCATGGGACCGGCGGGAGTGACCGTGAGGGGCGCCGCCTCGGGCATGGGCTCCGTGTCGGGCGCGGCTCCCGGTGCGGGAATCTGCTGCTCGGTCATACGGCCTTCCCCGGGTCCTTGATGCGGTCGAGCTGTCTGCCGATGAAGTCGGCGATGTCATGCGTGGCGAGCGGGAGGGTTCCGGACACGTTGACGGTGACCAGTACGTCACCCACGTAGGCGGAACAGAACATGCGGCCGAGCTTCTCGCCGCCCACCTTGGGCGTCAGGAAGCAGGCCGCGTTCTTGTGGCCCGCGATCGCCGGGCCCTTGGGAAAGATCCGGAGGGCCTGGAAGAACTCGTCCCGGGCGGTCGCGATGTCGCGCACGGAGGCGCTGTTCTCCATCCGGACCAGTTCGAGGGTGAGGGTGAAGGGCTGCTGGACGCCCTCGTAGCCGTTGAAAGGCGCATAGCTCCGCATCGCCATGCCCTTGATCCGCTCCTTGTCGATCAGCCCTTCCAGTTTCTGCCGGGTCTGGGGCGGCAGGTCGCGGATCTCCTCCTTCCGCAGGGCGGTGGCCTCGCGCCCGCTGAGCGCGGCATCGGAACCGAACTCGCCGATGTCGGGCCCCCGGCCGTACCCGCGCGAGATCGTGTCGTACGGCAGCAGCAGTCCACGCAGTCCCGAAGCGTCCTTGCTTCCCTGGCCCGCCTGGTCCTTCTCGGAGTACGAGGGGAACCTCCAGACGGGGTTTCCGGGATCACGGTCGGCACCGCTGACGCGCATACCGGTGAACCCGACGCCGCCGACGACCGCGACGGCCAGCAACCCGAACGCGAGCATCCGCCTCTTACGCCGGGGGATGGGTGCATAGGCGGATTCGGTGGGTTCGGCGGGTTCGGCGGGTTCGGCGGGTTCGGCGGGTTCGGCGGGTTCGGCGGGTTCGGCGGGTTCGGCGGGTATGGAGAACTCGTTCACAGCCGGGCCGCCTGTCGCTTCGCCAGTTCCATGATGTCCGCCTCGGGGACCGGCTTGGTGTCGGTGATCCAGATCTCCATGACCAGATCACCGCGTGAAGCCATCGCCTCGGCCACGTATTCGGGCAGGTAGCCGCTCCTGGTCCGGGGTGTGTGGTGCACGTACACCATGCCGTCGCCCGTACCGGGCAGGGGCCGGCTGCTGGTGTCCGGCTTCTTCTCGGCGAACGCGCGCTGATCCTGCACATGCTCCGAGGCCGCCTCGTCCGCCACCTGGTGGTACTGGACGAGCCGTGTCTCGACGACGTACGTGCTGCCGATCCGCCAACTGGCGTCGGCCGCACGCCGGAACTCGCTTTTCAGCTCGTAACCGAAGGCCGAGGCCGGCTGCTCGAAGGTGTCCGAGTAGTCGGCCAGATCCATCCAGCCGTCGACGCCCGCGGAGTCGGCGTCCTGTGCGCCCCTGGGCCGCGTCAGCAGCAGCTTGCGCAGGTCGCCGTCGGTCTTCACCCGGCGGTCCTGCGCCGCCGACAGGGGCTCGACATCACCCGTCGCCTGATGGACGACGGGCTGCGACAGAGAGGGCAACGCGGTGGGCGGGCGGCCTGCCTGGACGACATAGCCCGTGCAGACGCCCGCGACGACACCGAGCACGGCGGCCCCCGCGATCAGCGCGGCGGTCCGGCCCCGGCCCGGCGTCTCGGGTCTTTCAGGTCTCTCAGGTGATTCCAAGACGTCTCCCTACGTGTTTCACAGGAGACTCATGGCATGAGAATGGAGTTGTAGGAGAGCTGATAACGATTCAGCGCTTGACTTCGTCGACGAAGGCGGCCCAGGCGACGGCGCCGAACAGCAGGGGAGTGCGGGTGGTGTCCTTGCTGTCCCGGACGGGGACGAGGGAGGACACGTTGCGGGCGACCTCGAGGCAGGCGCCGCCGTCCTGGTTGCTGTAGCTGCTCTTACGCCACGTAATCGTGCTCAGATCGATGGCTTGCATGGCGCTTCCTCCAGCATGCGTTCGATGAACTCCCGCGATTTGTCTGGGGTTAGAGCCAAATCGCGCACTCGATCGTATCGGAGCTGGAGCTGCCGGACGGCTGCACCTTCCTGTACCAGTTCGCCCGAGTAACCCGTCTCCACCCAGGCGACCGTACCGCCGATCCCCTGCAGCAACATGGTGTCGGTGTTCGTCAGTCCGTGCAGCCCTTTGACCCATGGCAGCACCTGGATGGTCACGTTGGGGCGCTCCCCCATCACCAGAAGATGGCGCAATTGCAACTGCCAGTCCTCCGAATCACGCAGTGGGCTGCGCAGCACCGCCTCGGAGAGGATCGTGCGGAACTGGGGCCCGTCGTCGGCCAGCAGCAGTTCACGCCGCCCCATACGAGCAGACACCTGCTTCTCCAGCTCCGCCCCGGTCAACCCGCCCTGCGTGAGCAGCTCCGTGGCGTACCCGGATGTCTGCAACAGGCCATGGACGATGCTCGGCGCGTAGTGCCAGATGCCCACCGCCCCGGCCTCCAACAACATGTACCGCCGATACCGCTCCCTGAACTGCGTCGGGTCGGCGACGGCGAGCTCCCACAGCGTGAGCAGCATCTCGTTCGTGCCGTAGTACTGGTCCAGCGCCTGCACCACCTCCGGTCCGCCCAGCGTCTGGCCGTTCTCCATCTTTCCGAACAGGGACGCGTCCCAGCCCGCCACCTCCGCCAGAGCCCGCAGGCTCACCCCGCGCTCGGCCCGCAGCAACCGCAGCTCCTCGGCGAAACGAGCCCTCGGCTCCTGGCTCCGCCCCGTGATCACCCTCCGCTGCGGCACCGCACCCTCCCCAGATTGTGGAATTTGTGGAATTTGGAGCGCCCACTGTGGAACTTGCGGCCGTTCCGCTCGTATCCGCCTCCGCACTGGGCCATCCTCGTATCAGCCCAGGAGCACGCAGAGTAGTGCGACTGTCGCATTCCGTATAGATTTTGGAGGAAGGGAACAAACCTCATGGGAACGGATCCGGCCACCCCGCTGTACGACCCCGCACGCCTCCACGCCGACGTCCGCGCCGCGAACCAGCGCGCCCAGGCCCTGCCTCCCGATCCCGAGGACCTCAGCCGGCCGCCCCGGCCCGTCCCCGGCTGCTCGGTCTGCCTGACGCTCGCCGAGCTGCGGGACGCGGCGCGGGCGGCGTACGACCGGAGCGCGGAGACCGACGCCAACGTGCTGCTCCGCCAGCACCGGCGGCAGGAGCACGGCGCATGAGGGGCGAGGGACTGCCGTACGAGGAATGCAGGCGGCGGCGGGAGCAGGCCCCGCCGGGCGACCGGACACCGATCTCCCCGGGGTATGCGCTCCCGCCCTTCCACCCGTACTTCGCGGAGCAGGCCCGGGAACGACGGCGCCCGCGGCGGCCGGTCGACGGCGCCACCGTCAGCGGCGTACTCACCGCCCTGTGTGTGGCCACGCTGATCGCGACGATCGTGCTCACGGCTACGCTTCCCGTATGACCAAGAAGCTCGTGATCAAGGTGACGGCCGGGGCCGACGCGCCCGAGCGCTGCTCACAGGCGTTCACCGTGGCGGCGGTGGCGGTGGCCAGTGGCGTCGAGGTCTCGCTGTGGCTGACCGGGGAGTCGTCCTGGTTCGCGCTGCCGGGGCGGGCGGCGGAGTTCGAGCTGCCGCACGCGGCCCCGCTGCCGGACCTGATCGAGTCGATCCTGGCCGGCGGGCGCATCACGCTGTGCACACAGTGTGCCGCCCGGCGCGACATCACCGAGAAGGACGTCCTCGAGGGCGTGCGCATCGCGGGCGCCCAGGTGTTCGTACAGGAGACGCTGGCGGACGAGGCTCAGGCCCTCGTGTACTGACGGCTCACTGCCTGGGACGCTTCTTGCCGTCCAGCTCGTCCCACCACTCGTCCGACTGGGGATCGCCGGAGGGGTCGTCCCACCAGCGGTCCTCGGGGCCCCGCCGGTTGGCGATCATCGCGGCCACCGGCGGGATGATCATCGCCACGACGCACATGCCGACGGCCGCCGGCACCGACCAGAGGCGCACGACTCCCCACGCCAGGACGAAGAGACCGATGCACGTCCCCATCATGGCGAAGTAGATGTGCCGCCGCCGCGCGTACATAGGTCCAGGGTAGGCGCCGTCGTACCTGTCACAACTGATCCACAATCGCCGCCCGCCCGGCGCCCGTGGGGTTACCGTGACGTAGCCGAAGACCGCTCTCGTCCCGGGGGAAACACCACATGCGCGCCCTGCGAATACTCCTGATCCTCGTCGTGATCCTGGGTGGGCTGTTCCTGATCGCGGACCGGGTGGCTGTGCACTTCGCCGAGGGGCAGGCCGCCGACAAGCTGAAGTCGAGGGAGAACCTGGCCTCGACGCCGGACGTGAACATCAAGGGGTTCCCGTTCCTCACCCAGGTCGCGGGCGGATCGCTCGACGACGTCGAGGTCGGTATCAAGGACTACGACGCCGCGACCGGCACCGCCGGGAAGACGATCCGGATCGACCACCTGCAGGCCGACATGAAGGGCGTCTCCTTCTCCGGCGACTACAGCTCCGCCACCGCGACCAGCGCCACCGGCACCGCGACGATCTCCTACGCCGAACTGCTGAAGACCGCCAAGCCCGAGCCGACCGAGGTCGTCCCCGGCATCAAGGCCCGGGTCGTCAGTCTCTCCGACGGCGGCAACGGCAAGATCAAGGTCACGGCCAGGCTGACCGGCTCGCTCGGCCCCCTGCCGGTCGACCAGACGGTGTCCGTGCTCAGCACCGTGACCGTGGAGAACGACAGGGTGCAGGTCCACGCCGACTCCCTGCCCAAGCTCGCCGCCGCCGCGATCGCCGAGAACCGCATCCGGGAGATCACCGACTTCCAGCAGGCCATCAACCAGCTGCCCGGCGGCGTCAAGCTGGACAAGGTGCAGGCCGCGCAGGACGGCGTGCAGATCAGCGTGAAGGGTTCGGACGTCAGGCTGGCGGGGTAGGACCACGGCCGGACGGACGGGGAACGTCCGACTGGCGAGACGGGTAGTCCGCACGGCAGATGCGGAGACCCGCGGGAGCGCCCGGAAGGCCGTTCGGCGGCCACCGGGCGCTTCTTTCATCCCGCCATACGGACGATCGTGTCTCGTCATGTGACACACCGGTGACACGCCCGCCCGGACGTCCCTACGATCGAGCCCATGAAGCGACAGGCGGATCTCACGAAGCGGCGGGCAGTGGACCTGTGCCGCGTTGCCGCCATGCTCTGTCGCCCCTTCTGAGCGAAAGTCCGCGACTTCCGCATCTCACCGCCGCCCTGCTGGAAGGGCACCCGTGCGCCACCCGGTCCCCGAGCGCGCGCACCCCCGTACCCGCACGCCCCGCCGCAACTGCCCCGGAGGAGAAAGAGCATGAGCCGCACCGACGTCCTGGTCGACGCAGACTGGCTGCAGGAGCACCTGGACGACCCGGCCATCGCCATCGTCGAGGTGGACGAGGACACATCCGCCTACGAGAAGAACCACATCAAGAACGCGATCCGCATCGACTGGACCAAGGACCTGCAGGACCCGGTCCGCCGCGACTTCATCGACCAGGAGGGCTTCGAGAAGCTCCTGTCGAAGAAGGGCATCGCCAACGACACCCTTGTGGTCCTCTACGGCGGCAACAACAACTGGTTCGCCTCCTACGCCTACTGGTACTTCAAGCTCTACGGCCACGAGAACGTCAAGCTCCTCGACGGCGGCCGCAAGAAGTGGGAGCTGGACGCCCGCGAGCTGGTCGACGGCACCGAGGTGCCCGAGCGGGCCGCGACCGACTACAAGGCCAAGCCGCAGGACACCTCGATCCGCGCCTTCCGTGACGACGTGGTCGCCGCGATCGGCTCGCACAACCTGGTCGACGTGCGCTCGCCCGACGAGTTCTCCGGCAAGCTGCTCGCCCCGGCGCACCTGCCGCAGGAGCAGTCGCAGCGTCCGGGCCACGTCCCGAGCGCGCGCAACATCCCGTGGTCGAAGAACGCCAACGACGACGGCACCTTCAAGTCGGACGAGGAGCTCAAGGAGCTCTACGCCGAGGAGAACGTGGACCTCGCCAAGGACACGATCGCCTACTGCCGCATCGGTGAGCGCTCGGCCCTGACCTGGTTCGTGCTGCACGAGCTGCTCGGCGTGGAGAACGTCAAGAACTACGACGGCTCCTGGACCGAGTACGGCTCCCTCGTCGGCGTGCCGATCGAGCTCGGCGCGAACAAGTAAGCCAACAGGTACCCCATCCCGACCGGCCTTCCGGTCAGACCCCTCTGGAGAAACAGCATGTGCGGAGCGAAGGCCGGCGGCCCGGACGCCTCGACGATCAAGCCCGGTGAGACCACGATCCAGGGTCAGGTGACCCGCGACGGCGAGCCGGTGACGGGCTACGTCCGTCTGCTGGACTCGACCGGCGAGTTCACCGCCGAGGTTCCCACCTCGGCGACCGGCCAGTTCCGCTTCTACGCGGCCGAGGGCACGTGGACGGTCCGGGCGCTCGTCCCGGGCGCGACGGCCGACCGTACGGTCGTCGTGGCGGAGAAGGGCGCGCTGGCCGAGGTCGCCATCGCGGTCTGAGCCGGCCTGCGCGAAACAGCGGCACAGTGACGGTCAAAGGGCCGCACCCCTGGGGTTGGACGCCAGTGGGGGTGCGGCCCTTCGGCATGCGCGGCGGCCGCTCCTAGCGCGCCTCGCCGCATTGCGCCAGCAACGACACGCTTGCCGCTGGGGTAGCTACTTGTCATAAGATCATCCAAAAGGTCTAGCGGTGCGTCAATTCCCCTTTTTTCGCGCCGATTTGACATCCTCTCGAGGAACGAAGCGCAGGGGACGCATCCCATAAATCCCCCAATTGGTGCACAAAAACCCAGTCTCATGCCATTCCCGACATGACAGCCATGGAGGTCGGCGAATACGTTCCAAACGACCGGCCAACGCGTCGGTGTCTCAGAGACTGGAGAAGCACCATGAAGATCAACCGTTCGACTGTCGTCACCGCCGCCGGCGCAGCAGCCGCGGCTCTGGTGGCGACCGGCGTTACCTACGCCTCGGCCGCCTCCGCGCCGGAGGCAGCGCCGGCGGCCGCCCCGGCCGCGGCCGCCCCCCCGGCGGCCCCCGCAGCCGCCGCCCCGCCCCGCGGCGCCGGCCACAACAACCGCCACGGGAACGGCACCAACCACGGCAACCACAACGGCAACCACCGCCACCACCGC
>NZ_JBEPBF010000003.1:0-97098 GCF_040298985.1 Streptomyces sp. NPDC001093
TGTTCAGGCGAAGGCCGCCTTCACGTACGGCGGATACCAGACCGAGTGATCAAGTTCGACGCACCATTCGACGTCGGAGGTTAAAGCTCAAGCTAGGGCGTGTATCGGAAGTGGATCAAGTCGTGGTGGCGAGTTCGACGAGGTGCTGGGCGGTGCCAGCAGGATCGATGATCTGATGGAGGTGTGCGCCGGGCAGGTGTGCCACGGCCCAGCCGCGTTCGCGCGCCTCGGCGGCAAGGTCGTCATACGGAAGACCGAACAGCAAGTAGGAGCAGGGATGGTCGTCCCAGCCGTCGGGGACTGGGATGTGCTGCTCGTAGTAGGACAGTGGCAGGGTGGGTTGCTCCTCAACGACTGTCTGCCGCACCAGCGGATCGGAGAACATGGGTGCGACGTCTGCTTCGTCCCACCAGTCGGTCCAGCGCGGGAGCCTGCCGTTCACAGCCATCGGGCGTAGGAAATCGAGCAGTTTGGGTGTGGCGACGGAGGTCGGTCCGGTCCGGGCCGGCAGCGCGGCATCGACGAAGATCGAGCTGGTCACCGGATGGTCGATGCCCGAGCGGATGGTCGGGAGGAACAAGCCTGCGTTGCTGTGTGCCACCAATGTGACGGGGTTGCCGGCCGGAACCTGCCGCAGATCGTCGCGGACGGCGTCGACGATGCGGGGCCAGAAGGGCGGAGCAACGGCGCCTACGTGCAGCAGGGACGGCACCCGCACCTGGTATCCCGCCGCCGTCAAGTGTTCGGCCACAGGGTGCCAGGTCGCGGGACCTACGGACGGACTGTGCACGAGAACGAAGATCGGCTGTATGTGACGATCCTGTCGCCCATGCCTTCGGAGGCGCGACAGTCTTGGCTGACAGCAGAACGCTTCGCGTCGACGTAGCCGATGCGTCTTCACAACAGGGCGTTCACAACCATTCGTTGATTGCGGCGATGAGGACAGTGGCCTCGTAGCGGACCGCGAGCTTGTCGTACCTCGTGGCCACGGCCCGGTGCCTCTTGAGGCGATTGATGCCGCACTCGACCGCGTGCCGAGCCTTGTAGTCCTGCGGGTCGAACTTCGGCGGCCTGCCGCCGCGCGAGCCGCGTTTCTTGCGCGTTCTGCGCCCTCCTCACCTTGGCGGCTCTGGCGTTCCCCGCCGCATCCCGCAGCGGTCGTCAGCGGGCGACCGCGTCGTAGCAGTGGGCGAAGGTGTCGGTGACCACGGGCCAGGTGCAGGGTGTCGGCGGGGTCTCGCGGTTGTGGTCCGCCATGCGGCGCCGGGCTCCAGGAGTTCGGGCCAGCCAGACAAGCTCGTCGCAGAGCGCGAACGTCGACGGGCGGCACAGCGCCCCTTCGCGGTTGTGCCGGACGAAGTCAGCGACGCCCGTATGGGCGCGCGCCAGGACCGGCACCCCGCTGGTACGAGCCTCCAGGGCGGCGATGCCGAACGCCTCGTGGTTTGAGGCATTGACGAACAGGTCTGCCTCGGACAGCAGCCGCCGCACCTCGCTCGCGTCGATCCGGCCCGCGAGACGGACCCAACCGGCCATGTCGTGCCGGTGCACGTAGCGGCGCATGGCTGCCATGCACTGCCCGTCCCCGGCGACCGTGGCGCGCAACGCCACGTTGCGGGTCGCCAGCCGCGACTGCGCCGACCGCAGAGCCGCCAGCAGCTCCATCGGCTGCTTGCGAGGGACGAGGCGGCCGACGGAGACGACGTGGACGCGGCGGTCGTCGCGGCCGTTTCGTGCCGGGCCGCGCCACAGGACGGGATCGATGCCGTTGGGAACCACCAGCGGCGTCAGGTGCGGCAGGGCCTTGCCGATCAGCCCTGCGGCCGACCGGCTGACGGCCGTCACGGCGACCGGGGCGGACAGCCCGTAGGCCGGCCGCCCCAGGCAGCGGTAGAGAGTGCGCACCACGGAGCCCCAGGTGCTGTGCACCGTCACCACTGCCGGGATCTGCAGGCGTCGGACGCATGCCAGCGCCGACCAGGCGAACAGCGACACCGCACCCACGTGCACGTGGACAACGCGCGGCGCGAGGCCGGTGAGCAGCCGGTCCAGCTCCCGCCCCGCCCTCGGATGGACGGGCAGCTGATAGGGGATGCGTGCGGTGATCCTGTGCACGGGGTACGGCCACGAACCCTGGCTGTGGCCGACGGCTGGAGTGGCGGTCGTCACCGCAACGTCCTGCCCGGACCGGTACTGCGCTTCCGCCAAGGCGATGACCTGGCTCTCGATCCCACCAGTGCGCGGCGCAAAGCAGTCCGAAATGTGGAGAATCATGCCTGGGATATTCCGATGTGCCGAAATCTTTCGGTGGGAGAGCGCCTGGTGATGACTCATACGTGTGTGTTCTTTCACGCCCATCCGGACGACGAGGCGCTGCTGACCGCCGGAACGATGGCGACGCTGGCCTCCGAGGGCCACCGGGTGGTGCTCGTGCTGGCGACCTCAGGGGAGGGGGGCCTCGCGGCACCGGAGTACCTGGCCCGGGGACTGGGCGGCCTGCGCCGCGCGGAGGCCCGTGCCTCGGCACGTCTCCTGGGCTGTGCCCGGGTCGCCTTCCTCGGCTACCGCGACTCCGGGCACACGTCCCCGCCCCCCGAGGGGTCGTTCGCCGCGGCGGACGCCGACGAAGCGGCAGGGTGCCTCGCGGACCTGCTGGCCTCCGAGCGCGCCGCCGTCCTGACGGTCTACGACCCGGCCGGCGGATACGGACACCCGGACCATGTGCAGGTCCATCGGGTCGGTTACCGGGCGGCCCGCCTCGCCGGGACCCCCGTGGTGCTGGAGGCGACCGTCGACCGCGACCTGCTGCTGCGCGGACTCCGCTGGGCCTCCTGGGCCCGCCGCCTCCCACCCGGCTTCGATCGCGACTCCTTCCACCGCGCCTACGCACCTCGTGCGCAGATCACGCACCGGGTGCGGGTCGCGCACCACTGGGTCGCCAAACGCGCCAGCATGGCCGCGCACGTGAGCCAGGCGGGCGGCGGCGACTCCGTGCGGACCCTGGCAGCGCTGCACCGTCTGCCCGCTCCGGTGTTCCGCCAGGTACTGGGCACGGAGTGGTACATCCAGCGGGGTCTCCCACCAGGCACCCGCCTGAGCCATCCCCTGGCGGCCTTCAACGGCTATGAGTGCCGGGCATGGTGAGGCCCCGTCGGCTCTTCGTGCCGCGGCTGCTGGGCCTCGCCTCGGCGGCTGCGGGGATCGCGCTGCTGGTGCTCGCGGTGCCGCGGGCCGCGGGCACACAGTGGTCGGCGGTCAGGGCCGGCCTCGGGCAGGTCGACGGCTTTCACCTCGCGATCCTAGCCACCCTGGCGGGCATGGGCTTGTGGGCCTACACGTACGTCCTCAGCGCCTCGCTGCCCGGCCTGACCCGCTCCCGGGCGCTGGTGCTGAACTGCACAGGGAGCGCCGTCAGCAACGTCCTGCCCGCTGGGGGCGCGGCCGGAGTGGCCGTCACTTACTCCATGACGCGTCGATGGGGGCACCCGCCGCGGGCAGTGGCCGCGTCCATCGTCGTGACCGGGGTCTGCAACGTCCTGACCCGGCTGGTGCTCTCCATCGCCGGGATGGTGGTGCTGGCCGGGCTTTCCTCACCGGGCACCGGCTGGGCCGTCGGCACCGGCGCCGCGCTGCTGGTCGCGTGCCTGGCCTGCGGCGGCCTCTGGCTGCTCCGGGGGCCGCTCCGACGGGCCGTCAGGCGCCACGCCGGGACACGGCTGTTCCGGGGACCCGCGCCCGGAGTCGTAGTGCGGATGCGCAGGCTCGCAGGGAGATGCCGCCATGACTGCCATTCCGTGTGGCTGCGGTCGTGGCGGCGCCTGGTGGGCGGGATGGCAGGCACGGTGGCCGCGCAAGGTCTGCTCTTCCTCACTTGCCTGAGGGTGACCGGTGCCGGTACAGGACTCGGGCCGGCAGTGGCGGTCTTCGCGGCCAGCAGGCTGCTCACCCAGATCGGCATCACGCCCGGCGGCATCGGGGTCACCGAGAGCGCCGCCGCGTTCGCCCTCGTCGCCCTCGGCGGGGCGCCCGCCGCCGTGGCCTCGAGCATGCTGTTGTACACCGCCTTCACCTATCTGCTGGAGATCCTTCTGGGCTGTCTCGCCGGGGCATTCTTCCTGCTCTGCGAAGGGCGGCGCGCCCGCCGCCCCGCAGCAGCCACCACCACGCGAGACCCGTCAGAGCCGCCAGCCCGCCTGTGACGGCGGCGAGCGCGGACGGCCACGTGGGGCCCACTCCGATCGGCATCACGACCAGGAACGTCGCCGTGGTTGCGGCCTTGGCGACGGGGTGCCCCAGCATTCGCCATGCCACCGCAGCCAGCGGCACGAGACCCCACAGCAGGTACCACACCTGTACCACCGGCGCGCACACCACGACCGTCAGCAGTGCCATGCCCGCGGCATACTCGGCTCCCCTGCGAGGGGCTCGCAGCGCCCAGTAGACGACGGCAGCCGCACCGGCCAGCAGAGCCGCCGCCCGAGCGGCAACCATCAGAGTCCCCGTCCAGGCCCGCCAGCCAGCCGCCGAAGCCAGCCACTCCAGAAGCGTGCCCACGTCCGTGCTCGGCGAGAGCAACGTCCGCACGGAGGCAGGGGTGCCGAGTGTACGCACCCATCCGAAGCCCTGTCCGCACAGGAGCCCTTCCAGCAGACCTGCACCAGCGGCCACCACGAGGATCCCGGCCGCCAGCCGAGCCCGGCGCACCCAGCCGGTCCGGCCCGCCACCGCCGCCACTGCGGCACACAGCAGGGCCGCCCCGGCCGGCGCCTTGATCAGCGCCGCCGTGGTCAGCAGGACGGCGCCCGCGACCCACCGGTCCCGGCGGAACGCCACGAGCCCCGTCATCATCGCGCCCAGTATCAGCGCGTCGTTGTGCGCACCCCCCACCATGTGCAACAGCACCAGCGGGCTGAGGGCAGTGGCCCATAGCGCCCCCGCCGCTTCGCGTGCCCCCGTCCCGCCGATGTCGGCCGCCAGCCGCAGCACCGCCACGACCGCCGCTGCCAGTCCGACCATCGCCAGCAGCCGCATCCCCAACGTCGCCGCCACCACGTGGCCCTCGCCCGTCACGGTCACCACGGCGCGTGCGGCGGCAAGGAAAACCGGCCCGTACGGAGCTGGGGTGTCATGCCACATCCCGGGCACATTGGCCGACAGCGCCCCGCCCAGCGCACCCGGGCCCAGCTGGTACGCGTCCCACCCGCGCGCCGCCAGCGCCCCCTCGGCGACATAGCTGTAGGCGTCACTGCTGAAGAGCAGCGGGCACGGAAGCAGCGGCAGTGACCAGCACAGGAGGGCGGTCCACTGTTGCCTGCGGGTCACCACGGCCCCGTCGAGCAGGAGGCGGCCCAGCCACCACCACCCGGTCACCAGCAGCACCAGGCCGGCGTACGAGAGGACGAAGCCCACCAGCATCTCCACCTGGCCGGGCTGTCCCCACACGCCGTCAGGAACCCCCAGTGGCAGCGCACCGGCTCCCCAGCTGCCGGCCGCGACCAGCGCAGAGCCCGCGGTGCCGAGCAGCAGCCAGCCCGGAGCCTTCATCGTCACGGAATGAGGGTACGGAAGATCGGCCGGGGATTTCACAGCCTTTCCTCCATGTTTGTCACTAATCTCTCTGGCATCGGCTCCTATGCATGCCGCGTGCTGTCCGTGCACCCGCATCCTCACCGACGTCCGCCGGGCCTTCGCCGCTGTCGGCGATCCGGCAACGCTGCGGACGAGCGGCCCGCTGGAGCCTCAACGGGGACACGAAGCCGCCGTGGGCGGAGTACGACGCCAACGGCCTGACCTCGCGCGGCCCGCGGCTGCCGCTGACGGACTACGGCATCGCTTGGCCAACCGCCGCTTCCTCGACGGTGTTCGGGCCAAGGGCTTCACCCGCAACCAGTTGTTCGACGCCTGGGCCCGCTACTGCCCCGGGCCAAAGCCTCCCGCCGAGCCCGCCCCGCCGGTGGCCCAGCCCCTCCCCCGGACCGCAACATGCTGGCACGGGGTCTGCGACAACGACGCCGAATTGCTGGCCGGCTTCCCGCCGGACCGGGCGATGCGCCTGTGGACGGACCGGTTCATCGACTACCTGGCCGCCAAGCAGGGAGGCACGCACGGCGGACGCCCTACGTGCCGCGTTCGCTTCCGGTGTGGACGTCTTCGCCGAAACCCTCGACAAGCTCAGCACCGCGATCGGCACCCTGCTGCATGTGTACTCATCATGGATTACCGACTCACTGAGAAACCGATCGGTTTCTACAACTGTAAACCGATCGGTTTCCGGCTGCAAGTCCAGGGAGCACCCCCGACCGGCGCGAGACAGGAATGGCGGCATGGGCAGGATCAGCGCGCAGGAGAGACGTCAGAGTGTCATCCGCGCAGCCGTCGCCGAGTTCGCCCTCAGGGGCTACTACGGCACCTCCACCGAGTCGATCGCCAAGCGCGCCGGTGTCGCGCAGCCGTACCTCTTCCGGCTCTTTCCGGGCAAGCGGGCGATCTTCGCCGCCGCCTTGACGCGGAGTATGGAAGACACCCGGCTGGCTTTCGAGTGCGCCGCCGAAGGGGTGGAGGGCAGCGAGCAGGCCCTCCAGGCCATGGCGAACGCCTACGCGCCACTGATCTCCGAGCACCCGGAAACGCTGCTGATGCAGATGCAGGGATACGCCCTCGTGGCAGCCGCCGAGGCACGGGGTGATGACCAGATCGGTGAACTCGTCCGGGCCGGCTGGATCAGGCTGGGAAACCGTGCGCCTGCCGCTGGGCGCAGATGCCGAGGAAGCCACGGCCTTCCTCGCGCACGGCATGCTGATCAATACCCTCACGGTCATCGGGCTTCCCCTCGACCGCCGGGAAGCAAAGCCGTAATCCGTCACAGTTGCTCGGATTGACGGAGACCGGCGTCAGCCCTGCGCATCGGCCGCCGCGCCTGCTCGAAAAGGTGGTGCGTCAGCGCACGCCTGCCGCATCGAGCAGGGTGGCCACCGTGGGGGCGATGAGTCCGGTGAGGTTGTCGGCTCCGATCCCCGCGCGGGCGCTGGCGCCGTCGAAGACCAGGCTGAGCTGCCGGGCCAGCAGGTCCGGATCGCTCGCACCGCCCTGGTCGGCCTCGGCCCGGAAGAAGGCCCTCAGGTTTCCCTTGACCCGGTGGGCCACCCGGCTCGCAGGGTGACTCCGGTCCTTGAGCTCGATCTGCACCGCCAGATACCGGCAGCCCCGGAACTCGGGCGCACCCGCCTGCAGTTCCACCTGCTCGAAGACGTGCAGGATCCGCTCGCGGGGTGAACGGCCATCGTCCGCCGCGGGCAGGAGTGTCGCCACGAAGGCGGAAGCCCGTTCCTCCAGGCTCGCTGCCAGCAGCTCGTCCTTGCTCTCGAACAGCTGGTACATGGAGCGTTTCGACACCCCCGCTGCCTTGCACAGCGCCTCGATGCCGACGCTGACGCCGTCTCGGTAGGTGAGTGTGGCCGCCGCTTCCAGGAGTCGCTCTCGGGGACTTGCCTTTACTTCTGTGCTCATAGTGTGAGGTTAACTCGAGTCGGGTGAAATATAAACCGATCGGTTTCCGGGTTGGCGGGGACGGCTGGCGCTGCCTACGCGACGTAGTGGACACCCGAAGGCCGTACAGAGGCTGATGGTGTGCGCGCCTGCCGTCCCGCAGGGTGACGCACACCGGGGCCACTCCGCACCGTGGCCCCGTCCGGGGGTGGGTTGGAGTTCCGCTACGCCAGGGCGGCGGTCTTCTCGGGCTTCGTTGCGGCGGGGATGCGGTGCAGCCCCCTGCGGTCGTACCAGCCCGTCACGCTGAAGCCGAACAGCGCGGCTGCCATGAGGCCGGCGGCCATCATCACCCAGCCCCGGGTCAGACCGGCGTCGGCCTGGGCGTCGTAGTAGAGGATCGAGCGGACGCCGCCGGTGATCTGCCGCAGCGGTTCGAACTCTGCCAGGAAGCGGTAGAAGCCGGGCAGCGCCTCGATGGGGGTGGTGGCGCCGGCCGTTGGCACCGCCATCCCGATGAAGACCAGCGTCACCACCAGCATGCCGGGCGTGCCGAAGACGGCGAGGAGGGTGAGCGCGCCGATCCCGGACACCGCGATGGCGCACACGGAGTACAGCCACAGCAGCGGCAGGTGGGAGGCGGCCATCCCCATGATGCCGACCGCGCCCACGGTGACCAGGGTGCCCATCAGCAGGGAGAGGCCGACCATGAGGGTGCTGCTGATGGCGAGGGTCTGCACCCGGGTGACCCGGATCAGCGGGCGGTGCCGGCGCAGCGGGCCCATGTCGTTGTGGGTGTAACCGAGGGCGTGGTCCACCTGCCCGCTGATGACGTTGGCGGAGAGAATGCCGACGACCACCAGGGTGAGCGCGTAGTAGAACGCCGTCATGCCCAGTCCGCTGTGCGAGTCGAGCGGATGGCCGTCCTCGACCGTGACGGCGGCCGGGTCGGCGAGCAGGACGCGTGCCGCAGCGGGCAGCTTCGCATGCTGGGCGCCGGTCTGCGCGGTCAGCTCCTTGCCCACCTGGTGCGAGGCGTTCTCGGCCGCCTGGGTCGTCGCCGTCCGGGCCAGGCCGGAGCCCAGGCTACCGGCGGACTGGTTGGTGAGCACCATCAGTATCGGGCGGGCCGGGGTTCCGGTGGGCGCGGTGCGGGTCAGTGCGGTGGTGGAGGAGGTGAAGTCGGCGGGCACGACGAGCGCGCCGTAAAGCTTGCCTTTGCCGAGTTCCTCCTTCATTTCCTTCTCGTCCATCGGCTTCCAGTCGATCTTGTCCCCGCCCGCGGTCGACTTCTTGATGGAGTTGGTGATCTGCGCCCCGAGGTTGACCTGCTTGCCGCCGACCGCGGCTCCCTTGTCGGCGTTGACCAGGCCGGCAGGCAGCTTGGTCAGGTGATCGACCGGATCGATGTTCGCGCCGACGTAGAACACGGTGAACAGCAGCGCGAGTGCACCTGTGACGACGCCGTTGGCGACCCACAGAGGTTTGGCCCGCAGCACGCGGAAGGGATGAATGCCACTCATGACTTACTCCGGTCTCGACAGCACAGCCATATCGAGAGGAGACCGGACAGTGCCATCGCAGGCCGGCGCCCCTCGGAAACCTCGGCGCGCAGGGCCGACTCAGGCGGTGTGCGCCTGACCGTCTGCCGTGGGCGATGGCTCCTAGATCACGTTCAGGGCATCATCGACACGGGAAACCGGTCGGTTTCATTCTCATCGTAAACCGATCGGTTTCCATATTCAAACTCGATGTCCCGGAGCGGTCGCAGCACGGTGTCCATGAAGGTCTTGCGGTCGTCCAGGTACGGGCCCAGGACGTCCTCGCCGGCAGGGCAGACGGCCACGCAGTAGCCGGACTTGTAGTCGGGAGGAGAGGCCAGGCTCTGCCACATGGAGGCGCCCTCTGAATCGGTGACCCGGGAGCGGTAGTCGGCGGCGTCCCGGCCGTCGGCCACGGTCTGTGCCCAGTCGGTGCGCCCGCTCATGAACTCACGGTGGCTGTGCGCGACGCAGGCCAGCGCAAACGTCAAGGCGGACAAGTTCCACGATGTGTTCGCCGCCGATCAGGATCAAGGCTGCCGCGTACCGCGCCCGCAAGAAGACCTCGCCCGCGACGGTGTGACCGCTGCGGTCATACCGATGGGAGCCAGTCGATCATTCCGTTCCCCGCCACGACCGCACAGGCTTGATACATCGACGTCCGACCCGGACGGGACATCGGCACAGCCCCAGGAGCGCACATTCCCGCCCTCGACCGCCACGGCAACGTCTTCGTGCTCGATCTCGGAGACGGTGAGAACCGCTTCCATCCCGACTGGCTCGCGTCTGTCAACGCCGCGCTGGAAGAGGTGGAGAAGGCGGAGGGGCCGCGGGCCCTGGTGACCGCCGCGACGGGCAAGTTCCTCTCCAACGGCCTGGACCTGGAGTGGCTGTCCGCCCACGCCGACCAGCAGCAGAGCTACCGCGGCTCCGTCCACGAGCTCTCGCCCGCGTGCTGTCCCAGCCGGTGATCACTGTGGCCGCCCTGCAGGGGCACACCTTCGCCGCCGGCGCGATGCTCTCCCTCGCATACGACTTCCGTGTCATGCGCGCCGACCGCGGCTTCTGGTGTCTGCCCGAGGCCGACATCAACATCCCCTTCACGCCCGGCATGGCCGCCCTGATCCGGTCCCGGCTGGCGCCGGGGACCGCGCACGAGGCCATGGTCACCGGCCGCCGCTACGGCGGGTCGGCTGCCACGGCCGCCGGCATCGTCGACCGGGCGGTGGACGAGGACGCCGTACGTTCCACCGCCGTGGAGATCGCCGAGTCCCAGCTGAGCAAGGCCGGCGAGAACCTCGGCACCATCAAGCACGCATGTACGCCTCGGTCCTCGACACACTGCGCAGCACGGCCGACCCGCTCGGCTGACACCGCGCGACCGGACACCGCTCGACTCGACCGGACACCGCTCGACCCTCTGTCCAACGCCGGCAGGCCCGGCAGTGTGGCCCGTAGTACCGTGAACGAAGGTGTTGCGAAGCACTGGGGCGAGTGACATGCGGTCTCCGGCATCCCCTTCTCAGCCGTCGTCCGGCGCCGGCACCACAACCGACGCGGCGGGCCGCGACGACCTGTTCGTGTCGGTGGCTCGCCGTTGCATGCGCGACCTGCACGCGTCGGCCGCCTCCGTCTATCTCGCGGCGCCCGGGGATCAGGTGTTGGCGGCCGCGGTGGTCGTCGCCTCGCCCTTGGGCCTGATCGCACCCGAGCGTCTGCCCCTCGACGACCTGACCCTTCCCTCCGTCCGGGCCCATCGAACGGGGCGGATCTGCACGGACCGCGCCTACGACATAGCGGCACAGCATCTCGATTTCGGGGTCTACGCGGCTGCTCCGCACCTCGTGGCCGCCGCACCGCTGGCGGCAGGAGCGCGGCGGTTCGGTGTGCTGGTGGTGTTCTTGCCGCGCGACGTTCAGGAGCCGTCGACGGAGGAGACGGACTACCTGCGCCGAGCAGCCCGACATCTTTCGTTCGAGTTGGACCGCCTTGCCCACCGCGGTGTCTCTCTGTCTCCTCCGAAGCTTCCGCTGGTCGTCTCTCCTGAGAGCGGTGCCGCTGCGGAGACCGGCCAGGCCTCCCCGATGGAAGGAGAGTGGAGCGCACCCTTCATCTTTCACCTGCACAAGCTGGCCGTTTCCCTGATGTCGGTCGTGCATACGAGGGACGCGGTGGCGCGGACGATCGAGCGCCTGGTGTCCGGATTCGGCGCCCGAGCGGTGGCCATCAGCCTGATCGAGGGCGATCGGCTCCATGTGGTGGGCGCGTCGGGCTGCTCGAAGGAGTACCTGAAAGCCGTCAACGGAATCTCTGTCAGCACGAAGTCCCCGGAAACCGAGGCCATCGCGCACAAGCAGCAGATCATCCACGAGGCCGGAGAGCGGGGCCGGCCGTCCGGGCAGGGCCGCCTGACAGGAGACGGCCGTGACGAATACGTGTGGGTCGTGCTCCCGCTGCTGGCGGGCGACCACGCACTGGGCACGTGCTCGATCGGGCTCGCACCGGAGCAGCGCCCGGTGGCCACGCACCTGTCGCCCCTGCCCACTCTGTCGACGCTGCTCGGCCAGACACTCGAACGCACCCAGCTGTACGACGCCGGCCACGCGTTGGCGCAGAAGTTGCAGCAGGCCCTGCTGCCTCGGATGCTTCCCCAGCTCGCGGGTGTGGTGACCACGAGCCGGTACGAGCCGCCCAGTGGCGCGATCGAGCTGGGCGGCGACTGGTACGACCTGATCACGCTCCCTTCCGGCGGCGTGGCCGCGGTGGTCGGCGACGTCGAGGGCCACAACACCGCGGCAGCCGTGGTGATGGGGCAGCTCAGCAGTGCGGTACGCAGCTATGCGCTGGAGGGCCACGAACCGAGCACGGTGCTGTATCGCGCGAATCGCCTGATGGTCGACTTGGAGACGGATCACTTCGCGACCTGCTGCTGCGTCTGGCTCGACCCCGACACCGGCACGGCCCAGATCGTCAGCGCCGGTCATCCGCGCCCGGTCATCCGAACCGCTGACGGCGCGTATCCGGCGGCCGTCGCCGACATCGGCGTCCCGCTGGGAGTCGAGGCGAGTCCGTCGTACCAGGCCGGCGTCCTCACTCTGGAACCGGGGACGCTGCTGGTTCTGTACACGGACGGGCTGTCGGGCAGGGGTGGCGAGCTGACCCGGGAAACGCTGGAAGCGGCTGTCGCGGCCTCCGGGGACGAGCTGGAACTGCTCGGTGACCGGCTGATGGGCTCCGGTGTCGGGGGGACCCCGCGGGCGGACGACGCCGCGCTTCTGCTGCTGCGGTACGAAGGCCCCTCGGTGGAGGTGAAGGAGTACATCAGACGGCTGCACCTGCACCGCCACGACTACCAGGGCGTCCGGCGCGCCCGGCATTTCCTCACCGCGTCCCTGGACAACTGGCATCTGGCCGAACTGTCCGATTCCGCCGAGGTGCTGGCGTCGGAGGTCGTCACCAACGCGCTCGTCCACGGGGACAGCGACGTCGACCTGTGTCTGCGCAGGTACCCGGACCATCTCCGGGTGGAGGTACGGGACAGTGACTCCCACCCCGCCATGCTCGTGGATCTCGGTCCCGACGAGGACAAGGCGGAGGGAGGACGGGGGCTGGTGATCGTGTCCGCCCTGGCTTCCTCCTGGGGGAACTCGCCGAGCGGCCGGGGGAAGACGGTGTGGTTCGAGATGGACACCGTGGAGGCGGCGTAGCCCCCGCTGCCTCATGGCCGCCGGCGCGGGCCCGCCGGGGCGGGGCGGCGCCGTCGCGGCATGTTCCGTCCAGGCCGGCCGCATCGACGGCCCCTTGTGCCACACCTCCCATGTAGTCCGGTATTCAACAGTTGAAGCCCAGGAACCGGGAGGCGTCGTTGGTGCTGGAGGTCGCCGGTGTCTCGCACGAGGAGGAGTCCGTCTACCGGCTGCTCGTCACGTCCGCCGGGCCACCACGGAGGACCTGGCCCGATGCCCGGGTCTGACCGACGCGGACGCGGCGCGCATTCTCGACTCACTGGCCCTCAAAGGCCTCGCAAGTCATACGGACGGCACACCCCGGTTGTTCCGGGCCGCTCCCCCGGACGTGGCGCTGCTTCCCCGGCTCAAGCGCAGCGCCGACACGCTGGAGCTGGCCAGGCTCGAGGCCACTCGTCTGATCCAGGCCTACCAGGACACGATGCGCAGGCACGACGCCGGCCAGTTGCTCGAGGTCATCACCGGGGCGGAGGCCCTGCGCCAGCACCTGAGGCAGATCCAGACCTGCGCGCAGGACGAGATGCTCTGGTTCTGCAAGGCCCAGTACGTGGCCATGCCGTCGGGCAGCAACGCCGAGGAGTTCGAGGCACTGGCCCGGGGCGTGCGCTACCGGGTGCTGTACGAGAAGGCGTTCTTCGACGACGAAGGGGCCGTGGACAACGTGGTGGCGGGCGTGCGCGCCGGGGAGGTCGCCCGGGCCGTGCCGCACCTGCCGCTGCGCCTCGCGACCGCCGATCGGTCCGTCGCCGTCTTCCCCCTCGTGGCGGGCGGGCCGCACCGCAGCCCGGAGGAGCCCACCACCGCACTGGTCAGGGACAGCAATCTGCTCGCGGCACTTACTCCACGGTCGTGGAGCGGGTCGGCCATGCGGCCACTGCCCTGGTCGAGCGTGCGATAGGAGACCGCGGCGTCCCCGGGACGGAGCGTGGCGCGACCCCGATGAGTTAGGGCGCTGCTCACCCTGTGGGATGCGGGGTTCATGCCAGATTCTCTCCATCGTGCCCGGGCAGATCTTGCTCGGCCCAGACGACCTTGCCGCCCGTTGTCCAGCGACAGCCCCACCTGCGCGACAGCTGGGAGACGAGGAGGATGCCGCGGCCGTACTCGTCGGTGCTGCGGGTGTGACAGAGGCGTGGGAAGGACCTGCTGGCGTCTGACACTTCGCAGGTCAGCTGACGGTGCTTGATCAGACGTAGGGAAACGGGCCCGGCGCCGTGCCGGATCGCGTTGGTGACCAGCTCGCTGGTGATCACCTCCGTGTCCGAGATCAGCCTGTGCAACTCCCACCGGGCCAGTTGCTGGGCTACTAGGTTGCGGGCACCGTGTACGACGGCCGGGTCCCGAGGCAGGTCCCAAGACACGGTCTGGCACGGACTGAGAGCGCGGGTCCGGGCCAGGAGGAGGGTGACGTCGTCGGACGGTGACTGGGTCGGCAGTGCCTCGATCACCGAGGAGCAGAGATCGTCCAGGGGCCGTTGGGGGTGGGCGGCCAGGGTGGCGCCCAGTTTCCGCATGCCGACGTCGATGTCGCGGTCGCGAGTCTCGACCAAGCCGTCCGTGTAGAGGGCGAGCAGGCTCCCCTCGGGCACTTCCATCTCCACGGCCTCGAAGGGGACCGAGCCGACGCCGAGTGGGGCTCCGGTGGGGAGGTCGGGGAACGTGACCTTTCCCTGCGGGCCGACGACAGCGGGCGGCGGATGCCCGGCCCGCGCCGTCGTGCACCGCCGGGTGACCGGATCGTAGACGGTGTAGAGACAGGTGGCGCCGATGACCACGGGGCGGCCGTCCCCGTCGTCGTCTTCATCTGTCTGGCGCCGGACCGTGTCATCGAGGTGGGACAGCAGTTCGTCGGGGGGCAAGTCCATGTCCGCCAGCGTGCGTACGGCCGTTCGGAGACTTCCCATGGTCGCTGCGGCGTTGATGCCGTGCCCGACCACATCTCCGACGACAAGCGCCACCCGGGCACCGGACAGTGGGATCACATCGAACCAGTCGCCGCCGACACCGTTGCCTACATCGGCCGGCAGGTAGCGCGAGGCCACCTCGATCGCCGCGCTGTCCCTCAAGCTCTGCGGAAGCAAGTTGCGTTGAAGCGCGAGGGCCGCTGTGCGCTCGCGGGTGTATCGGCGACCGTTGTCCAGGGACAGTGCGGCCCGGGTGACCAGTTCCTCGGCGAGGAGCAGGTCGTCCTCCTGGAACGGCATCGGTTCCTGAGTGCGGACGAACAAGGCCACACCCAGCGTGGTGTGCCTCGCGCGGATGGGGACAAGCATCATGGAGTGCATCCCGTTTTCACGGATGGTCCGCGCCCGCGCGGGGTCGTTGTCGACCCACGTGCCAGGAGAGGTGTCCAGGGTGGGTTCCAGGTGAGAGGCGCCCGAAGCCAGCACACTGATCCAGGGTGAGGTCGGCGGGACGAAAATGGATTCGCCACGCGTCCAGGGCGACTCGGGAGTCCCCGGATGGATCGAGGCCAGGCCGGTGCGGCGCAACGCCTGACCGCGCTGCCCCGTCGGGCCGATGCGGGCGGCAGGTTCTCCGCCGAGCGGGACGAACTCCGCCAGGTCGACGACGGCGTAGTCGGCCAGGAGGGGCACGACGAGGTCGGCCATTTCCTGGCTGGTCTGCATCACGTCCAGGGTGCCGCCTATCCGGGTGCTGGCCTCGCTGAGGATGGCAAGCCGCTCGCGGGTCCGTTGGTTGCCGGTGACATCCACGCTGATGGAGCACACACCCAGTGGTCGGCCGTCGGCGTCGCTCAGTCGGAAATGGTAGGCCGCGAAGGCGTGTTCCCGGCGCCGATCCGTCGGCGGCCGTGCCCGGTATTCATGGACCGCGGTCTTGCCGCTCCTGAGCACCTGGCGCATCACCGCTTCCAGCGCCTCGGATTCGGCGCCGGGCAGCGAGTCCGCGAGGCGCCGTCCGAGCCGCTGGCCACGAGGGATGCTGTCCTGGCGTTCGATGACGTCGTTGACCCAGACGCAGCGCAGTTCCAAGTCACGAACCACGATGCCGATCGGTGTGCGGGTGAGAAGCGACTCCCGCACCGATCCGGAGGTCTCCACCGCGGAGAGCGCGGCGATATCGGTGCCCGAGACGAGCCAGTGGACTGCCCCGTCGAGCCCCCACAACAGCGAGAGACGCAGGCTTACATGGAGTGTGTGGCCGTCGCGGTGATGGGTCGTCACTGTGCCGGACCAGCCGCCGCGGGCATGGTGCTGCTCGCTGGCCGCCCATACGTGCAGTACGTTCTGGAGAAACGGCAGCACGAACCAGGCTGGCCGGCCCACCATCTCTCCGGCTGCGTAACCGAACAGCCTCTGCGCGGTGTTCGTCCAACCGACCACCGTCCCCTCGTCGTCGATCAGCGCAATCGCAGAGTCGGGCACTTCTCTGGGGCCCAGCGCCTCTTTGAGGCCGTATCGCAGAATATCAACCAATGCGCTCACCTCTTTGTGTTCTCGAGGAAAGGGTTGAAGGCGAGACGAGACCCTCAGGTCGCGCGTCCCATCATTGATCTGAGGCTAGGTGTGGACTGCACGACAGCCACTGAGATGTCGCCGGCGAGCACCTCGTACGCTCCGGCCTCGATGCCGTCCAGGGCGAGTGCGGCGACCTTTCGGGGGTCCGCCTTGGGTGCGTCGACGCCGGCCGCGAGGTCCGTGTCCACGTATCCCTCGTGCAGGCCGGTGACAGCGATGCCGCGCGGCTGCAGCTCCAGACGCAGGGAGTTCGTCTGAGACCACAGCGCGGCCTTGGAAGCACTGTAGGAGCCGCCGAGGGCCAGCCAGGAGAGCACGGAGTGCACGTTGAGGATGTGCCCCCCGCCATTGCGCTCGATGACCGGCATGAACGCCCGGGCGAGAAGCAGCGGGCCGTAGAAGTTGGTCTCGAACTCCCGGCGTACGTCGTCGACCGGGGAGTCGAGGAAGGACGCACCGACCGAGGCACCGGCGTTGTTGATCAGCACGGTGACGTCTTCGGCCTGCGTGGCGGCGGCCGCCACGGAGACCGGGTCGGTGACCTCCAGCGCCACTGGAACGGCGTCGGGAAGCGTCACGCTGCGCGGGTCGCGGGCCGTGGCGTAGACCTTGCCGGCCCCGCGCCCGTAGAGCTCCTCGACCAGCATCTTGCCGATGCCCCGGCCGCCCCCGGTGACAAGGACAGTGGCGCCTTCGATTGCTGTCACCACTACCTCCAGGAGTTAGGAAACCGATCGGTTTCATCCACCGTAAACCGATCGGTTTTCCTGCGCAAGTCAGGTCATAGTTGTTTGAAACGCCTCAGCAGTCATGTGGAGGGCTCGGGCGTCGCCGGGATGCCCGACGGCGGACTTACGGGCCCAGCCGTGATCGGCGTTCAGGGCGGCCCGCCTTCGGGCGGCGCAGGGGAGAAGCCGTGTGTCCCAGGCTGTCGTCCAGTCCGCAGGGGGCCAACGGGCAGGACATGCGCACAGGCCGCACCCTCCGTCCACGAAAGAGGCCGCGGCCTGGGGAAGGCCCGTCTGGGCAAGATGACGTCGACCATGTCGCCCATGGGGCCTTCGGCATTTGTTACCGGACGGGAACCACCGGCAGGACAATGCGGGACGGCCGGTCGGGGTCGCGGAAGATCTGCTGCCGGGCCACTCGGGCCGTGGTCGCACTCTGCTCGGGCTCGCCCGTGTTGAGGTTGCGGTCCCAGCGGGGGAAGTTGCTCGAGGTGACCGGGACCCGGATGCGGTGCCCTGCCCGGAAGACGATGCTGGTCGACCACAGGTCCACGACGCGCTCGGCCGGCTCACCCGGTATCGCCCGCACCCGCACGATGCCGTCGGCCACATTGCGGGAGACGCCGTGCTCGTCCACGTCGCACAGGCGCGCCACCCAGTCGGTCGAGGGCCCGTCCGTGGCGGCGAAGAGAACCGCCCGAATGCGACCGGTCACCTCGACGTCCTCGGCGAGCGGTTCGGTGGTGAAGACCAGGACGTCCTCGCGCGCCTCCACGGCCGCCTGGTCGAGCGGCCCGGGGCGGAACTCGTCGGTCATGAGGAGCCCACCGCCCATGAGGAGCGCGCCGCCGCTGGTGGGTACCGGATCCATGGGGTCGTAGGTGAACTCCTCGGCCTGTTCGGCGGTGGACGGCGGCTCAAGGGTC
Organism: Streptomyces sp. NPDC001093; assembly: GCF_040298985.1. NCBI lineage: Bacteria > Bacillati > Actinomycetota > Actinomycetes > Kitasatosporales > Streptomycetaceae > Streptomyces > Streptomyces sp. NPDC001093. Next base: position 17,909 of record NZ_JBEPBF010000003.1, read on the forward strand.
AGGCGTCCGTCCGCGCGCAGGTGAAAAACCGTGTCCACGGCCCGCGACAGGGGCCATTCCGTCTCCTCGCGCCACTGGTTGATGCCTATGGTGGATGTCGGCGCGGATCTCCCAGCGGATGCATAGGCGGCGGAACCAGTGGAGCAGGGCGAAGGCGGCTTCCACGACCCAGCGGTTCTTGCCCAGTCCGCTGCCGTGCTCGGTGCCGCGTCGGGCGATGAGCGGGCGGATACCCAGGTCGCGGACCTAGCGGCGGTAGATGTCATGGTCGTAGCCGCGGTCGGCCAGAAGCACGTCGGGGCGCCGGCGCGGGCGTCCGCGCTTGCCCTTGATAGGCGGCACAGCCTGGATCAGAGGTAGGAGCTGGGTGACGTCGTTGCGGTTGCCGCCGGTCACGGTGGCGGCCAGCGGGATGCCGTGGGCGTCGACGATGACGTGGTGCTTGCTGCCTGTCTTACCCCAGTCCACCGGAGAGCGCCCGGTGGCATCCCCGCCCCTTCAACGCCCGCAGGTGGGAGCCATCGAGCAAGGCACGGGACAGGTCGAGCACGTCGCCGGCGCGCAGTTCGGCGAGCAGGAGCTCGTGCAGTTGCTGCCACACTCCGGCCTCGTTCCAGTCCCGCAGCCGCCACCAGCAGGTCATCCCGGAACCGAAGCCGAGCTCCTGCGGCAGGAACTCCCACCGGATCCCGGTGTACAGCACGAACAAGATCCCGCACAGCACTTTGCGCTGGTCAAGCCGCCTACGACCGGGATACCGGTAGCGCCGCTCCACAACCGGCAGCAGCGGCTCGATCCGCTCCCACAACGCGTCCTCGATCTCCCACGGCTTGCGCGTACCCGCCCCAGTAGCCGTCGCACACCCCCGCATCAACCAAGTCAACGCAAGAGGAACCCCAGCTGACGCTCAGTCATTCCATACTTTCTTTCTGCTACCAGTCCTTACCGAACTCGACCTCCAGGACGTGACGTTGGTCGGTGAGTCCATGGGGGCGGTGCTCGCCCTGACCACCGCAGCCGATCTGCCGGAGCGGGTACGGCGCGTCGTCGCGGTGAACGCCTACGACTTCCGGGGTGGAATCGCCCGGTCCGGTGATCGCCGGGGTAGAGCCGAAGACCGCCCTCAGCAAGATCCGTCAGGGCGGCCTCGGCGACAAGAGCGCGCTGCGGGCGGACTACGTAGACGAGCTCCTCCAAGTGGGCCGCCGCCCCGGATACCCAGCCGTCGCCCGGCGGTGTACCAGAACCTGCCCAGCCTCATCGCGGCCCGCTCGCGCTATCCCGAGGTCAAGGCCCCCGTCCGCCTCGTCTATGGCGAGAAGGACTGGTCCCGGCCCTCGGACCGGGAAGCCAACAAGGAGCTGCTGTCGGCCGCCGACTTCACGCAGGTGCCGAGGGCCGGCTACTTCATCGCCCTGGAACGGCCCGACGTACTGGCCGACCTGTTGAACGCGGTGGCGTGACTGCCCCGAGACAAGTCTGGCCGACCTAAGGAGAGGTACATGACGATGCCGGTGGTTCCGGCCCGGTAACAAGCGCCGAAGGGCCCATGGGCGACATGGCCGACGTCATCTCACCCAGACGGGCCTGCGCCAGGCCGCGGCCTTTTTCGTGGACGGAGCCGCACGGGGACCTCGACGCGACCGAGTGGCTACCACCGTCGAGCCGCAGCATGTGGGCTGACCGTCTCCCAGCAGCTCCCAGGGTGCGGGATCAGACAGACGGAGGGTGGGGCCTGTCCGTACCTGTCTTGCCGTTGGCCCCCGTACGGACTGGACGACGGCCTGGGACACGCAGCTACTTCACCGATCAGTCACCTGAGGCGGTGGGCCAACCGGTGAACCGATCCCTGCAGTCGTGACCTCGTGCCGTGAGTCCCCGTCGCTGCCGGGGCCGTCACGGCGGCCCGAGTGGCTGCCGCCCCTGATTTCCCTGTGCCGCCGGAAGGTGGTCGCCCCTGATCGCCGACTCGGGTGGGCCCGTAAAGCCGCCGGCGGGGCATCCCGGCGACGCCGAGCCGTACGACAGGGCACCCCTCAGTCTCTCCGCCGGACTCCGGGTGTGGTCATCGCTCCCTCATGGCTGCTGACGCGTTTCATACGACTATGACCTGACTTGCACGAAGAAACCGATCGGTTTACGGTAAGAGAAACCGATCGGTTTCCAGCTTGTGGAGGTAGTCGTGACAGCAATCGAAGGCGCCACTGTCCTTGTCACCGGGGGCGGCCGGGGCATCGGCAAGATGCTGGTCGAGGAGCTCTACGGGCGCGGGGCCGGAAAGGTCTACGCCACGGCCCGTGACCCGCGCACGGTGACGCACCCCGGTGCCGTTCCGCTGGCTCTTGAGGTCACCGACCCCGCATCCGTGACGGCCGCCGCCGAGCAGGCCGAGGACGTCACCATCCTGATCAACAACGCCGGCGCCTCGGTCCGCGCCTCGTACCTCGACTCCCCGATGGAGGAGGTGCGCCGTGACTTGGAGACGAACTTCTACGGGCCGCTGCTGGTCACCCGGGCCTTCGTGCCGATCATCGAGCGCAATGGCGGGGGGCACATCCTCAACGTCCATTCCGCCCTGTCCTGGCTGGCCGACGGCACGCCCTACGGCGCCTCCAAGGCCGCCCTGTGGTCGCAGACCAACTCCCTGCGTCTTAAGTTGCAGCCGCGCGGCATCGCGGTGACCGGACTTCACGTGGCCTACGTGGACACCGACATGACCTCGGGTGTCGACGCTCCCAAGGCCGACCCCCGCGACGTCGCCGTAGCCGCCCTCGACGGCATCGAGGCGGGGGCGCACGAGGTGCTGGCCGACGACACCACCCGCTGGGTCAAGTCGCAGCTGTCCGCCGGTCTGGAGGCCCTCTACCCGCAGTTGAACAAGTAGCACGCCCTCACCGAATCCGAGGAAATTCTCATGGAAAGTTCGCTCACCCACCGCTTCGTCGACGTGAACGGGATCAGGCTGCACATCGCCGAGCAGGGGCAGGGGCCGCTGGTCCTGCTGCTGCACGGCTGGCCGGAGAGCTGGTACTCCTGGCGTCACCAGTTCGGGGCGCTGGCAGCGGCCGGGTACCGGGTCGTCGCCCCGGACCAGCGCGGCTATGCCCGCAGTGAGCAGCCGCCGGACGTCACCTCGTACACCCTGCTTCACCTCGTCGGCGACGTGATCGCCCTGATCGAGGAACTCGGCGAGGAACAGGCGGTCGTCGTGGGACACGACTGGGGCGCACCGGTTGCCTGGACCGCGGCGATGCTGCGCCCCGACAAGGTCCGTGCGGTGGCCGGGCTCAGTGTCCCGCCGATCCTGCCCGGCGGAATGGTCCCGCCCTCCATCACCCGCACCCAGTACGGCGAGGGCTTCTACCAGGTCTACTTCCAGCAGCCGGGAGTCGCCGACGCCGAGTTCGCCAAGGACATCCCGGAATCCTTCCGCCGCCTCCTGGTCGGTGCCTCGGGCGACAACCCGCTCGGCAGCAAGCCCCGCCCGCTGGTCATACCCGACGGTCTGGGCCTGCTGGACACCATGCCGGCTTCACCCGACCTGCCGGACTGGCTGACCGAGGAGGACATCCAGGCGTACGCCGAGGACTTCGCCCTCCACGGCGAACGGGCGTTCACCGGAGCCTTCAACTGGTACCGGAACATCGAGCGCAACAACGAACTGCTCGCCGCATTCCGGGGGCGGGGGATCGACGTTCCCGCGCTGTACGTGGTGGGAGACCGCGACATGGTCACCTCGTTTCGCAGCCCGGACGGGGGCCCCTCGATGGGCGAGATTCTCCGAGGCGAGGGCGGGCCGGACAACCTGCTGAGCGCTGTCCCGCACCTGCATGACGTGGTGGTGCTTGAGGGCTGTGGGCATTGGACGCAGCAGGAGCGTCCCGCGGAGACCAACGCCGCGCTCCTGGACTTCCTCGCCCACATCGACGGCCCCGCACCCCGATGACACTGCGCAGAATCCGCCTGGCCGGCACAGTCCGGTGGGCAGAGGGCCCAAGGCACGCGTGGAGGCGGCCATCGAGCCAGGCGGCTTCACCGTCATCGACCGCTTCCGACGGGCCCGGTCACCTCCACGAGTCCGACCGAGACCCTGGCCCGCCACCTCGCCGAGCGACGGCATAGACGCCCCAGGCGACCGAAGCGACCCAAAACGATCGCCGGCCACATCTCGTGGCCTTCCCATCCAGCTGACTCACACCCCAATCAGACAGAGGAATCACCAATGTCAGAGCGCCATCCCATCCTGATCACCGGAGCCGCCGGTCATATCGGCGGAGTGAGCCGAACGATCGTCGACATGCTGCTCGACCAAGGACATCCGGTGCGGGCGTTCGTACGGCAGGACGACGAACGCGCGCAGTCGCTCCGCCAGGCCGGGGCCGAGGTCTTCGTCGGAGACCTGCTCACCATCGCCGACGTGACAGCCGCGCTGAAGGGCGTCCGGCGCATCTACTTCAGCATGAGCCTGTCGCCGTACTACACCGACGCCGTCAGCCTGATGGCCGCGGCGGCGCGGGCCCAGGGCGACATCGAGGTCTTCGTCAACATGTCCGAGTACGAGCAGTCGTTCATGACGTTCGAGAAGATGACCGCGCCGGTCGAGGAACGGCGTGCATGGCTCGGCGGACTCGTCGCCAACTGGTCGCCGCAGCAGCGCGCCCACTGGGTCGCCGAGCGGGTGCTGGAGTGGTCCGGCCTCCCGACCGTCAACATACGGGCGGCCATATTCGTCGAGAACCCCTTGATGACCTGGCTGGCCCTGGCCCCGCTGAGCAACGGTGAACTGCGCCTGCCCTTCGGCCACCACCGCTTCCCGCCCGTCGCGGGCTACGACGTGGCAGAGGCGTGCGCGAAGATCCTGGCCGACCCGGCGCCGCACATCTCGAAGATCTACGAGCTCACCGGTCCGGAACTGAAGGACATGCACGGGTTCGCGGAGGACTTCGGGGCCGTGCTGGGACGCCAAGTCACCTCCGTGCCCGAAGAGGTCGAAACCTGGAACGAGACCTACGTGGACCCCGCCCTGGCCGAGTTTCCGCACACCGCGGAGCACATAAAGACCCTCGCCCGGCTGATCGGCGGCGGCGGATACCGCGGCGTCACCGACCAATTGGAAACCCTGCTCGGGCGCCCGCCGAAGACCGTGCGCTGGGCGCTGCAGAACCATCCGCGCATCCAGAAGCTGGCGACTGGCCGAGTCGCCGAGCGGTCGAACCGCGGTCATGAGGGAGGGGACGAGGGGTGATGGCGCCGAGATCCGTGGGTGAACAACCGTCACACCGGCAGTTGGAACGCGTCGACCTGGGAGAAATACCCTACGCGGCGGCGCAGACGGACATGGCCCGCTGGGTTGAGGAACGCAAACAGGAACTCGCCGCCAACCGGCTCTTCCTGCTCACGCACCCTGCGGTGATCACCTACACCGCCCGGACGCCGAACGACCAACTGCCCGACGCGGCTTCACCCATCGACCTGGTGCAGACAGACCGCGGCGGACATGCCACCTACCACGGCCCCGGCCAGCTCATCGGCTACCTCGTGCTCAACGTGCGCGAGCTCGGCCCCCGTGGCCTGATCCGCCGTGTCGAGCAGGCACTGATCGACGCACTGGACAGCCTCGGTTTCCCAGCGGTCCGCCGCGAGACGCCGCCGGGGTCCGAGAGCCTGGCGGGCGTATGGACCCCCGATCACCGCAAACTCGCCTCGATCGGCATGCGCATCAGCGGGAGCGTCTCCAGCCACGGCTTCGCCCTCAACATCGACCCCGACCTGAGCGTCTACACCACCTTCACCGCCTGTGCCCTACCCGGCGTCCGGATGACCTCCCTGGCCGAACTCGCCGCCGAACGCGGCCTGCCGACCCCCACCCATACCGAGGTGCGCGACACCGTCGCACGAGCGGTCACCGCACACCTGACACCAGGTTAGAAACAGGAAAGGATGCACGATGGCCAGCAAGAACAAGCTCGACGACCATCCCACCGTCGTCAAAGTCCGCCAGCAGCACGACCGCGGCGTCACCCGGCCCGCCGAGCCACTGGACGCGTCCTGGCTGCGGCAGCTCTGTCTCGACGCGGGTGCGGACGACGTCGGTTTCGTCGAGATCGACCGACCGGAAGTCGCCGACCAGCGAGCAGACCTGGAAGCCGCGCTGCCGGGTGTCCGAGTGCTGGTCAGCTTCGTGACCCGAATGAACCGGGAGAACATCCGCACTCCCTCGCGCTCGGTCGCCAACCTGGAATTCCATCACACCGGCGACCACTCCAACGAGGTCGGCCGGCAAGTGGTGGGCAAGCTGGAGGCGATGGGCGTGCGCGCCCTCAACCCCGCGATGGGTTTTCCGATGGAGATGGACAAGTTCCCCAGGAAAACATGGGTCGTCTCGCACAAGCCGGTTGCCGTGGCTGCCGGGCTCGGCAAGATGGGAATCCACCGCAACGTCATCCACCCCAAATTCGGCAACTTCATCCTGCTGGGCACCATCCTCATCGACGCCGAGGTCAGCGAATACACCCAGCCCATCGAGTACAACCCCTGCCTGGAATGCAAGCTGTGCGTGACGGCCTGCCCGACCGGGGCGATCGCCTCCGACGGTCACTTCAACTTCTCCGCCTGCTACACACACAACTACCGCGAGTTCATGGGTGGCTTCGGCGACTGGGCCGAACAGGTCGCCGAAAGCCGTAACGCCCACGACTACCGTTCGCGAGTGAGCGACAGCGAGAGCGCGTCCATGTGGCAAAGCCTCTCCTTCGGCGCCAATTACAAAGCCGCCTACTGCATGTCAGTCTGCCCGGCCGGCGAGGACGTCATCGGCCCCTGGCTGGACGATCGCAAGGCACATCTGACCCAGGTCGTACGCCCACTGCTGGACAAAGAAGAGACCGTCTACGTCGTCCCGGGTTCCGACGCCGAGCAGCACGTGGCCGACCGGTTCCCCAACAAGCGCACGAAGCATGTCGCGATGAGCCTGCGCGCGAACAGCATCGACGGTCTGGTGGAAGGCCTGCCGCTGATCTTTCAGCGCGAACAGGCCAAGGACATGTCCGCCACCTATCACTTCACCTTCACCGGCGACGAGTCCAGGCAGATCACCGTGACCATCCGCGACCGCGAACTCGATGTCACCGACGGACACCACGGTGAGCCGGATCTCAGGGTCACCGCCGACACGCGCACCTGGCTGCGATTCCTCAGCAAGCCATCACTGCTGGCGTGGGCACTGGTGCGCCGGCAGATCAAGCTGCAGGGCTCACCCCGACTCCTGCGCGACTTCGGCCGCTGCTTCCCGTCCTGATCGCTCAGAAAAGGACGCATCACCGAATCATCACCGCAAGAAATGGAAGGCCGATCATGAGCACACTTAGCACCGAAGCCGAACTCGACCTCGTGTCGGAACGTAAGGAAACGATAGCCGAAGGTGTCGTGCTGCTGACCTTGCGCGACCCGCAGGGACGTCCACTGCCGGAATGGCAGCCGGGAGCCCACATCGATCTGGTACTGCGAGCCGACCTGGTCCGGCAGTATTCACTGTGCGGGGACCCGGGGGACCGGACCTGTCTTCAGGTCGCGGTGCTGCGTGAACCGGAAAGTCGCGGCGGGTCGAGCTACGTGCACGACGTGCTCACCGAAGGTGAGTCGGTACGAATCCGCGGGCCACGCAACCACTTTCCGCTCGTGAAAGCCAAAAACTACCTGTTCATCGCAGGCGGAATCGGCATCACCCCCATCCTGCCCATGGTCGCAGCCGTCAACGCCACCCGCGCCGACTGGCGCCTCGTCTACGGGGGCCGCACCCGAGCGTCGATGGCATTCGGTGAGACTTTGCAGCGGGCCTACGGAGACCGGATCAGCCTGCGGCCCCAGGACGAATACGGGCTGCTGGACCTTCCCTCGCTGCTCGGCAAGCCGCAACGGAAGACAGCCGTCTACAGCTGCGGCCCGGACCCGCTGCTCGCGGCGGTCGAAGCCGGCTGCGAGAAGTGGCCGAGCGGATCTCTGCACCTGGAGCGCTTCGCCCCGAAACAGGATGTCACGGCCGGGCCGCAGGGCAGCTTCGAGGTCGAGCTGGCCCAGTCCGGCAAGAAACTGCTCGTCTCTGAGGACATGTCCATTCTTGAGGCCGTCGAAGCTGCCGGTGTGCCGGTGATGACCTCCTGCGAGGAGGGAATCTGCGGAACCTGCGAGACGAAGGTGCTGTCCGGACAGATCGACCACCGCGACTCGGTCCTGGACGACCAGGAGCGCGCCGCAGGCGACACCATGATGATCTGCGTCTCCCGAGCCAAAGGCGACCGCCTGGTCCTCGACCTCTGATCCACTGGAGAACCATTCCGGATGCTGCGTCAGCTGCTTCTCCGATCGTTGAAGGCCGCTACGCCAGGGCGTCAGCCCCCTTGGGCAGTCGCCACCGGAGGGCAGGCACGGGGCGCGAGCCCGCTCCCTGTGGACTGATCCGCCGCATCGAACAGTGGCGAGCCTCCGGAAGCGGAGATTTTCCTAACCAGGACACGGCGCTGTCTTCCTGAATGCACTGGGCTGAGCATCCACTGAAGGCAGCGCCTGTACCCCTCGGTGGGACGAGGCAGGTGGACTACCGTGCCAGTTCCTCCACCGAGCCTGAACACACTGACTTGACAGGGAAGGTCATTCCCTGCACCACCATGGAATCGGAAACCGCGCACGCATGCTCACCGAGCGGCAGCCCGGCGACCTGCTGCGTGTCATCGGCCACCTCACGCTCCCGGACACCGCCGACGAGTTCATGCGGCTGCGCGCCGAAACGGTCGAAGTGCTCTGGGAAGCGCCGTTGCTGGACGCGGAGCGGGATGACGCAGGAACTGCGACCGCAGATGCGGACGCGGACCGCAACAGTGCCATCACGGCTCTCGCTGAAGCGCTCACCGGCTTCGGACAGGCCGCCCCAGGCTCCGGGCAGAGCATCCGCATCCACATCAGCCCGACCGGGGCCCTCGGTCCGTGCCTGGAGCATTGCCGCAGCTTCGACGTCACCCCGGCCATGGCCCACCGGCTCGCCGACTACGTCGACGCCATGAGCTGCTACCTGGACAGCGAACGCCCCGACGGCGTCGTCCTGGACCCGGAGACCATCGCGGACCTCACCGAGCTCTTCGAGGACATCGACCTGATCAGCCTCACCAACACGGTCCTCAACGCGACCCGGCCCGAGAAGCGGCCCGCCGTCACACAGGCGATGGACGACATGTTCGGCGACGTCCCCGCCCCCGAAGACACCGACCCGTGACCACCAGCTGCTCCCGGAGGGAGGCGGCCTTGAAGGCAACCCAGACCCGGCGCACCGTCCTGGAGCGGTTCCCGGCCGGAGGACCCCGCGGCTCCTGGTCGGCGGAAGAGTACGCCGCCGCTCAGCGCGTCCAAGTCAGGCCGGGCGCCCAGGTCGTGATGGACCTCGGAAGCGACCAGTTCCTCGTGGTCACCGAAACCACCACCCAGTAGCAGCGTCCTGGAGCGCCGCGCCGGGCCCTTCCTGGCCGGGTGCGGCGCTCCGCGCGGATTGAGGGTTGTATTTCGGATTATTCCGAAGTAGCGTCATCCTTGTGGTTGAGCCAGATGATCTCGATGAGCTCTTGCGCGCGGTCGCAAGCAGGCACCGGCGGCGGATCCTCTTCGAGGTGTGGGAGCACGAGCGGGAAGCGGGTGAGGTGACCGAACAACTCGGCCTGGCCCCGGCCACCGTGTCGGAGCACCTGAAATCGCTGCGCAAGACCGGCTTGGTCACGATGAGGATCGACCGCACGTACCGGCTATACCGGGCCTGTCCCGAACGGCTGCACCAGCTCGCCGAGATGCTCATGGAAGCCTTCCCGGCCGCCATCCAGACCCAGGACAGCAACGCGCCCCACCAGGAAGAGAACCTGACATGAGTGAGCAGAGTCCGCGCCCAGCGAGCGCGGTGGTGCACTTCGACATCAGCGGACCCAACGACGAAGAGCTGAACCGTTTCTACGGCGATCTGCTGGACTGGCGGATCGATCGCAAGGGCCCGGGCTATGCGCTGGTCCACACGCCCGGCGGGTTTGGCGGGGCAATCGTGGAAGCCGAACACGCGAGTGTCGTCCTTGGCGTGGCGGTCCCCGACCTCGAGCAGGTCGTCGCTCACGCCAGGAAGCTGGGAGCTGTCGTCGTGATGCCGCCGACCGATAACGGTTGGGTGACCAAGGCGCAGGTCAAAGACCCTGCCGGCAACGTTCTCACCCTTATCCAGACATGAGCGCTGCCATGGCGAGTGGTGGCTACTCCAGCACGCCTCTTGCCCAGAAGATCGGTATCAAGCCGGGCTACAAGGTTCGCCTGTTCCATGGGCCGATCCCCTGGGAGATTCCCGGTCTCCCCGAACGCTGCACGGTTACCGACGGCGGCCCCGCCGGTGCCGATGCCACTATCGCCTTCTACCGGTCCTTCAGCGAGCTGTCCGCCGAGGCTTCCGGACTGGTCGAGGCCCTGGCCGATCAGGCGATGCTGTGGATCGCCTGGCCCCGCCGCGCAGCCGGTCACCACAGCGACATCACCGAAAGCGCCCTGCGCGACCTTTTCCTTCCCTTCGGTATCGTCGATGTGAAGGTTGCCGCGCTCGGTGAGGACTGGTCAGGACTCAAGTTCGTCTGGCGCAAGGAAAACCGACGGCGGTCCTGACTCCGCGTGACGTGAATCCAGACAGTGCCGAGTTGATGCAAACGGTTCCTGAGCCAATGCTGTGGGCAGGCTGTCGGGCAAGTCTCACCCTGGGCAGCCCGCACACGGTTAGCGACGATGCCCGGACCCCAGCCGCCGACATGAAGACCGCCAACCGCTTCTCAGCGCGTAACGCACCAGGCAGTGCCTAGTACAGGGCCTCGCCCATCGGGGAGGCGTCGCCGATGACGTAGGCACGGATCGCCGCCAGGTACTCGTCACGGCCGACTCGTCCGTCGCCATCGGCGTCCAGCGCCTCGAACGCGGCACCAGTGTTTCCGGGCGCATTGTTCAGCGCGGTGCGCAGAGCCGTGAATTGGGCCTTGTCCAGGGCACCGTCCCCGTCGGCGTCGGCGAGGTCGAACAGTGAGCCGAGGGCGAACCGGCAGATGTTGTCGAACTTGTCGGCGCCGACCCATGCGTCGTACTCGTTGAAGGTCAGCTGCCCGTCGCCGTTCGCATCCATTGCCCCCCACGCCTTGTGGGCTTCCTCGCGGGCCGCGACGACGAGCGGGTCGTCCTCCGTACGTCCCGTGGCATGGACGGCACGGTCGACCCGGGAGAGGTAGTCGTGCGCCGAGATGATCCCGTCCCCGTCCGGGTCCATCATGGCGAAGATACGCCTGCGGGCGAGGGTAGCGACGGTGAGGGTGGTACGGCCCACGGGAGATCTCCTCCTGCTCGTTTCCTGCTCGACGAGGACTCGTCCGGCACTTGCTACCCGCTGTGTGCCAGGTCCGATGCGGCCGGAGCCGACCGGATGGAATCCAGCGGGAGGCCAGGCGCGCGCGACCGCGCGCCGAGCGGTTCGTGCGCGGGCTGTGCACTTCCAGGCGCTGGGGCAGGGGGTGTTCCCCTGGGTAGACCAGGGTCATTAGCGGTGCAGGACGTGCTGGAGGGGAATATGTTCGGTAAGCGTGGCATGCCGGTGACACTGTGTTCATTGGTGCTGGCGGCGTCGTCATTGGCGTGGGCGCCGGCTGGTCAGGCCACAACGCGCGAAGGGGGCAGCGTCGGCTGCACGGGCCACAGTGTCAGCCGTTACGACCCACCGCTCGCCCTCCTGCCCCGGCCGACCCATGTGTACGCGGACATCACGTACACCTGCACGGTCAGCCCCGGCCGTATCGCTGCCGCCACCGGGTCCTTCTCCTCAGACGCACCGGCGGCTTCCTGCGTCGCCGTGTCCGGCGGAAGTGGGCAGGAAACGGTCCGATACGCCGACGGCAGCAGGTCGCTGATCGTGTACGACAGTGCCAGCACAGTCCGCGTCGCGGGCGTCCTGGTCGTCATCCAGCGGGGCCACGTCATCCAAGGACGAGGCCAAGGCCATCCCGTTCAGCGGACCGTCGCCGGGCTGCCCGAGGAACTACCCACCGATTGCCTCACGTCCGGCCTCCGAGGCGGCAGCAACGTAGTTCAGCTTGAGATCCAGCCATAACGCTCCAGTCATGGGCCGTCGCACGAGCCCTGATTGTCAGGCGAAGGGTCAACAGGCGGTAGCCGATCGGCGTGCGCCTCGCACCCTGATGCCGCTTCGGTCAGGCTCACAGATGTCTACCGCTGGGCGAATGCGCGAACTCCCTGCCGACGGCAGTTTCTAGGGATCCTCTGGCTTCGTCGATGTGACGCGAGAACGGTTGATGCCGAGTTAAGGCAACAGATGTTGATCAAGCGGATCCAGAATGTTGTCGAGTTCCGAGAACGGCTGCCGAGAAACGGCGTTGTTATGAGGCACCCTGCACCGTCTGCGGCTGTACGTAGCTGCCACCCGGAAGATCAACGCACCTTTCAACTCTATCGCCCGACCGGCCGCGATGCGGTGCATTCAGGCGATGCCCGGAAATCGGCAATGCGCTCGGGCAGCCTTCGGCTTCGACGGACGGCCTCACTGCGTACACGGCTTTGACGTGCCCGGCTGACCAGGGCGCGCGGAGTTCGGCTTCCCGATGTACAGCCTGGTAGGCCGTGGGGGCGTCGACCCTCTCCTGCTGGCTGATCAAGAGCAGGTCGGCCAGGTGTCGGTAGCGGCTGGAGCCCCCGTCTCCGTGTCGTTCGTACAGGGCGCAGTTGTACCAGCCCAGGCCCCAGTGCCCGGAATGGCTGCCGGCCTGCGACGGAGGGGTGAAACTGAGGTTGTAGTTCCACACGGCGGTGAATCAGTTCTCCACCCTGGACGAGTCGTCGTTGTTGACCGTGATCTTCTGGCCGTCCTGGTGGACCTCGTTCCACTTGTCGGCAAGGATCTTCAGGGAGGCCGCGACGTTCGTCGCGTAGTCGATCGCGACGAGCTTCTGCAGGCGCGGATCCAGGCTGGTCTCGCCCGGCTTTTCGTGACCGGCCAGCCGCATGCCGTCGGTCACCTGGCCGACGCCGTAGCCGCAGTCGGACTCGTCCCAGTTGATCTGCCAGTAGGCGGCCGGGTCGCTGGGGTTGGCTTTGTGGCCGTAGTAGCCGTCGACGGCGGCCAGCGGGTTGCCCATCTGCCCGGGGATCGATCCGCCCTCGGCCTGCCACAGGTTGGACTCCTGGGCCATGATGCCGAGGACCACGTTGGCCGGGATCCTGCCCCGCCGGCGAGTTGGAGCAGGGGGAACAGTGCCCCATTTGGCGGTATTGCGGTTACGGACAATGCGATGGGACGTTGAACGTGTATGAGCGGAAGTCATAAGCGGAAGCGGTCAGGGTCGCGAGCATTCGAGCAGGTGCAAGCGCAGTTGGCTCGTGCGGCTGCTGCGATGGCTGTGAGGAAGAAGTCGCCGCGGCGGGGAGCGGAAGAAACGGTTTGCCCGGGTGAGGAGCCGGACAACGGCCGTGACAAGGCCGCACCGCCCGGCTTGAGCTGAGGTCATTCCCCCTGCCGCCTCGTCGCCTCACCAGCGGCGGACGGCGGCGGCTGCCTCGGTGAGGATCAGTCCGTTGTCGAACCCGGCGAACGTGGCCAGGACTTCCTCGAGGTCTGCCTCGGCCTTCTCGCGCTTCCGGTCCCGCCCCCAGTCCGTCGTTCCAGGCGATCCTCGGCTTGCCCGGGTCGTTGTAGTCGTACGCGGTGCACTGCACCGCGGCCACCTCGCCGACCCCGGGGACCTCGCGGATCACCGCGCGGACGGCGGCGATCAGCTGCGTGACGGTGTCCTGGGTGGCGACCGCGTCGTCCAGCACGGTGGAGTCCAGTGCCCGCCGGTGCTTGCCCTTCAGCACGCCGGTGGCCTTCACCACCTCCCGCACCGCCTCGAACACCCGGTTGGGCCGGGCCGAACGGGATAGCCGGCGCCGGAAGTAGGCCGGCAACGACGGATCGGACGCCATGTCATGCAAACCGATCCCGCAGGCGGCCTTCCATCGCAGGTCACACTGCAGTTCCTGGACCGTCTCGAAGTCCGACAGCCCGTGCAGGGCCTGCAGCGTGATCGCTGCGGCCAGGAGCTGCGGCGGCATGCTCGGCGCCCGTTCGCCGACGGGTACATGTCCGCGAACATCTCCGCCGGGAACAGAGCACCACGGTGCTCGGCCAGAAACGCGAACACACTCCCCGCCGGAATCAACTCCCGGCAGGTCTCCCACACATCCGGCCCGACCGTCTCCCCGGCCCATTCCCCCATCACCACGAAACGAGTCTGGCCCCGCCGCTCACGCGGCGGGGCCAGAACCCCAAGATCTTCATGAGCCTTCTAAGACGGTGTCCTATGTGGTGAGGCGGAGGAGTCGCTTGTAGCAGCACAGTGCTGCGGCGAGGGCGAGAAAGGCGAGGTAGTTGCGGGGGTGGCGTTCGTAGCGGGGGCTGAGTCGGCGGTGGCCGGACAGCCACGAGATGGTCCGCTCGATCACCCACCCTCGGCGGCCCAGCCGTTCGCTGGACTCGATGCCTTTACGGGCGATGCGCACGCCGATGCGCTTGCCGCGTAACCATTTTCGCAGGTGGGGGATGTCATACGCCTTGTCAGCGTGCAAGCGTTGGGGCTTGAAGTGGCGGCCGCGGCGGGGGTCGTGTCTCGTTTGGTGACCCTCGACCATGGGCTTCAGCGCCTCGCTGTCGTGGGTGTTGGCGGCCGAGACGCCGACGACCAGGGGCAGTCCGTTCGCGTCCGACAGGACGTGCATCTTGGAACCCGGCTTGCCCCGGTCCACGGGGCTCGGACCTGTGAGTTCGCCCCCTTTTTAGCCCGCACGTGAGCGGAGTCGAGGACCACCCGCGAGACGTCGATGAGGCCGGCGTTATCGAGTCGGTGCAGCACCGCCTCATGCAGCCGGCCCCACACCCCGGCCCGCGACCAGATCAGGAACCGGCGGTGCGCGGTCGACTTCGATATCCCGAAACACGGCGGCAGAGCCCGCCAGGCACAACCACTGACCAGCACATAGATGATCGCCGTAAATAGCGTCTCATCAGGCGTGTCCTGCGTTCCGCCGCCCTGCGGCCGCACCTTCGACGGCGGGATCAGCGGCTTCGCGATCTCCCACAACCCGTCCGGAACAATCCAACTCCACGTACCCCGCCCCATAGACAGCCCAACGAGCGATCACCACATAGGACACCGTCTAAGCGCTGCGGAGCGCGGTGGTGGCGATGTGCAGGAAGGCCAGGACCCGTGGTTCGCGGGTCGTGGTGGGGGGCACGAGGCAGGTTTCCTCGGAGGGTAGGTCGGTGACCGGGATATGGGTCAGGTCGGGGGCGGGAGTAGGTGCGGGCGACGCTCAGTGGGACCAGGGCGATGCCGTGGCCGGGGGCGATCAGCTCGAACTTCTCCTCCGCGGAGGTGGTGCGGCGGCGGGTCGGGGTGTCCAGGAGCGGCTCGCCCTCCAGGTCGGCCAGGGTCAGTTCTTGACGGCTCGCCAGGGCCCTGGCCGCCAACTACAACCAGGATTTCGACCTCATCGACTTCGCCCAGTTGCAGGCTGCCTCGGCCAGCTGGCTGCGCGGCTTCTACATCATGAGTGGGGCCGACCAGGGCAGCGTCGCGGACCAGCCGGGCATGCAGAAACTTCTGGCCGCCGCCGACCGGGGCTACGGCACGGTGCTGACGCTGAAGTTCCAGTACCAGCACCAGCCGCTGCCCGCACCCGGCAGCACGCAGATGTCATCCGGGCTCATCCCTCATGATCCCGCAAGCGCTCAACTCCGGGAACCGCTATCCGAAGACGGCTACGCCGTAGGAGCCCAGGGGCTTGTCAGCTTCGCTTCGCAGACCCTCTTCGGCACGGAGTGGGGCTGGATGCACAAAGCGGTCGACCTTCCGTCCACCACTTACCTCGGCATCGTCGCCGCGGGGCTGGCGCTCATCGTCGGCGGGGTGAAGATGCGCAAGACGCCCCAGCGCCAGAAGATCGCCTGACCGGCGGGCCTTTCAGCCCGCGACTAGCGAAACGGCCAGCTGGGACAAGCTCAACACCGTGCAGCAGTGGCTGTCCGAGCAGGTCCTCGGGACCGAGCCCGCGGCCGAAAACGAGAAGCCGCCCCCGCGCCGGAGCCAGGCCGACAAATGGGCCGTCAACTACGCGGTCGCCAAGCAGTACTACCAACGCGAGGGACACCTTCAGGTACCGCGCAAGCACGTCGAGACGATCGTCGGCAAGGACCAGAGGAGCGGCAGCTCCGGATCGGGGCATGGACCGGGCACCAGCGGAGCAGGGCCGCGACGCTGTCCCCGGAACGCGTGGAGCAGCTCTCCAGCATCGGCATGCGCTGGGCGTAGAAGGCGGGTGCGATGCCGGAGGGCCCCACCGCCAAGTACGGTGGCGGCCCTCCGCCCGCTGGGGTGGGGTCGCACGCTCGGCGGCGAACGTCGTCTTCACGGACCTGGACTACACGGTCGACATCACCATCGAGGGCCCTGGAGCGAACGCTGCCCGTAGTCCGGGGACAACCAACCTCTCTTGGGCGCGGTACACCGTTCTCACTGATGGGTGGCGCATGGTCGGCTTCCTTCTTCATCCTCGCGGGTCTTCGCCCGGCCTCGCCGTGGGCCGGCGTCCCGTCATGCGGTGAGCAGGCGGTTGAAGAACGAACGGTAGTGCTGCAGGGCCCTGCGCAGATCTTCGGTGTTCGCCTGCTCGCCCCGGTTCCACTGGCCTTCCAGCTCGTGCTTCTGCTCGGCGAACGTCTCGGCCAGCTGCTGCATGACGTCGGCGACCAGGGAGTCGGCTGTGTGTACGGCGTCCTGGGGGTCGTCGACGAACTCGTTTTGGATCTCCTGCCACCGCTCGCGGAGATGCTCCTCTTCCTCCGGCGCGAGGAGGTGAAGAGTCTCGTCGCCCGGTGCTGCGGCAGCCTCGCGCTCCTGCCCTTCGGCAGTGTTTTGAGACGGGGCTGTGCCCTCGCCGGGGTAGACAGGCGCCTCGGACTGCGCCCGCGGTTCACCTCCGGTGCTGGCGCGGGGTTGGGCCAGGTCTTCGGTGGACAGTGCCCTCTCGGTGGGGTCCGGTACGTGTTCGCGTTCCATTGTCTCCTCCGTCCCTTCGTCCTTCAGGATCTGTCGGCAATCGCGGTGGTAAGCGGGTTCAGGCCCGGGCGTGGCGGGGCTGACCACCGTCGGAGAGCAGCTCTTCGAAGAGCTCACGGTAGTGCACCATGGCGCCGCGCAATTGCTCGGTCGTGGCCTTGTGCTGGGTGCTGAGTGTGTCGATCTCGTGGGCGGCCCGATAGTGCTCGAGGGTGCGGCCGTGCTCAACTGAAAGATCCTTCACGCGCTGCTCGTACTCCCCGGTGGGGTAGCCGCGCTCGTGCATCAAAGAAGTGACCAGACGATCGGCGTCATGCACGGCGTCGTCGGGCCGGTCCACGAATTCGTCCTGCACGCTGGTCCAGTCCCGGACATACCGTTCCCGCACGCTGCTGGGCAGCGGCTTGATGTCGAGAGAGTCATGGCGCCTCTCACGTGCGCTGAGCTCGCGCTCGGCGGCCAGCCTGTTGTCGGCGCCTTCGACTGTTCGTTCGTACTCGGGGCCGAAGCGTTCACGCAGGTGGCGGCGGCGCATGAGCAAGATGGTCGCCGTCGCGATGAGAGCGATCACCACTACGACGGGGATGATGATCTCTAGAAGTGTCCCTGTTGACATGCGGCCGAGCTCCCTTGTTTTGCCCGTTATGCACTATTTAGTACCTATGTGCCCCGCGCATTGCGGCCAAAACGGGTACGGCGCGCATCCCCACAGCGGCAGCGGGGGGCTTTCTCGGTCCTCTGAAGTGGGAGCCGGACAGCGTTGCAGGCGCTGGCTCGCACCCCTCTGCGTGCCCGATCGGGCAGTGACGAGCGAAGTCGCAGCTGGTCGTTGCTTTGGGGGACTCCCCCAGCGTCACCTCCGGCCTGCGCGAGCTGATACTCGCCCGCCTCGTCAAGAAGCAGCGCAACGGCATCTACCGCATCAACCCGATGCTGGCCGCCTACGAGAGGCCGACGGCCGCCCGGGCTGCCATCGACGCCATTGACCCTGCCGGCCGACTGGACGACCCGCACTTCGTCGCCCGCTACCACCAGGCCGTCGAGGACTACCGCGACCAACTCGCCCGCGAGCGCCGCAAGAAGCTGCGCGTCGCCTGACCCACCCGACCGACACACGGCGCCGCGCCCGGGTGCGGCGCCCTTCCTGTGTCACGGACGGCATGGTTGTCCAAGCAGGCTCGGCCAACTTGTCCAAGCACGCTTGAGTGCCTGTTTCTGACCCCTTGATCGCCTGCGAAGTTGGGGTTCCGGAAGGAACGGAACAGAGAACTGGCGGAGCTGTCGAAACTCCTGACGAGACCTGAGCGGGCTCTGGTCCTGAAGATCCGCTGCCGAACCCGGCTCGTGTACGTGTTCAGGCAGAGCCCGTCTGGGACAGAGCCGCCTCCAAGGCCTGCCGGATGTCTGCGGACAGCTCTCTGCTGGCGGGCCAGCCGACAATTTGTCCGGCTATCTTCCGCAGTTTGATGTTCGTTGCCTGGTTAATCACCGCGTGCGAAATCACCGCTTCCTGAAGCTGGCCGATTTCCCTCTGCAACTGGCTGATCTTTCGAGCAAGCTCTTCCGGCCCAAGGTGGTCGGCGTCGAACTGTGAAGCATCATCGTGACCGTGCTCTGTCATCTTGGTCCTCCTGACAGGCTGCCCCCAGGCGTCCGACCGCGCGTGCCGGTGCGTCGATGCGGGCCGCTGAGCGGGCGACGGCGGTCGCCTCGCGCGCACCGAGCACGCACACCCTCTCTATGCGGCCGGGGTGAGTTCGGCGCGACCGAACAGCAGCGCGTAGTCGGAGGGAAGCTGGCGCAGGATGCGGGTGATGAGGTCGGGGCCGGCGTAGACCGTGACGGCGGAGAAGACCGATCCGGTGTCCCAGCGGGTGGCCAGGGAGGCGCCGGTGCGAGCGGCGAGCTCCTTGCCGAACGCCCAGCCACCCAGCGGCTGGGTGTCGAGGATTTGGGCGGCGCGGAGGCAGGCAGCTTCGAGGGGGAGGCGGGCGGCTTCCTCAGCCTTCTCACGGGTGGGGTAGGCACCTTCGTAGCGGACCTTCTCCAGCATGTGCTCGTACGCCCTCCCGTAGGGCTGCTGGAGTGGCGCGCGCCCGTCGGACATCACGGTGGTGGTTGCCTTTCTGTCACCAGGGTCTGTGGTGGCCGGTGTGGGACCACCAGGGGGTGTAGCTGGCCAGGTGGGCTGGGGGCGGCCGAAGAGGAGGTCGTAGCCCGCGGACAGCTGGACCAGGATCTCCTTGAGGAGGTCGTGGCCCGCGGCGTCGGCGACCGTAGAGAGGACGGCGCTGACGTCCCAGGCCGCGGTCTGTTCGGTGGTCGTCTCGATCCAGGCCGCGGCCGCCCGCACGAACCGCTCCGGGGGCAGCGGATCGGCGCTCTGCAGCGGGTTGAGGAGGATCAGGGCGAAGTCTTCCGGCAGACGCGCCGCCAGCCGGGCGCGCACCTCGCCGACCAGGTGTGCGCCCAGCAGGGCGAGCACCACGCGGGCCGCGCGTTCGGCCTCCTGCAGGGAGCCGTGTTCGCCGCGTTCCTTCACATGGTCGAGGAACGCTTCGCGTCGCACAGTCACGTCGGCCGCCACCTTTCCTCGGCCCACGGGGGGGGCGGGGGACGGGCGAGGGGGAGATCGGGTGCCCGTCCTCCGCCGCCGTCAGCCCTCGTCGGTCCGGCTCAGCCGGAGATCTCCCCGGTCCTGACCTCCATGCCCGGCGTCGGGGTCAGGACCGCAGCCCGCATCCTCATCAGCGTCGGCGACGGCAGCGCCCTCGCAACGGCCGGACACCTGTCCGCCTACGCCGGCCTGGCCCCGGTCACCCGTGCCTCCGGCTCCTCCATCCGCGGTGAACACCCCGCCCGGCGAGGCAACAAACAGCTCAAACGCGCCTTCTACCTCGCCGCGTTCGCCTCGCTCTCACAACCAGAGTCACGCACCTACTACGACAGGAAGCGCCGCGAAGGGAAGCACCACGGCGCAGCCCTGATCGCCCTCGCCCGACGAAGCATCGACGTGCTCCTCGCCATGCTCAGAGACGGCACCTTCTACGAGCCCCCGACTCCCACCACAGCTTGACGAAAGCCATAGAGGCACTTTTTCGCCCTGCCATGGGCGGAGTCGAGGACCACACGGGAGACGTCGACAAGGCCCGCATCGTCGAGCCGGTGCAGGACCGCTTCGTGTAGCCGGCCGCAGACGCCGGCCCTTGACCAGATCAGGAACCGGCGGTGGGCGGTCGACTTCGAGATGCCGAAGCAGGGTGGCAGGGCTCGCCAGGCACAACCGCTGACCAGGACGGTGCGCGAGGCGTGGTGGCATCCGTGCCCTGGTGCAGAGGTGAAAACGCGCCTCTGCTGGGCACAGTGCCGTACGCGGCCGGGACGCGGGTTTACCCTTTCGCCTATCCGGCGTTCGATCGGCCGCCGGGAGAATGCAGCGGGCCTTCCCACCGAAAGACAGGTCTTACCTCCGGAACAGTCGTCGGTGGCACCGTTTTTGCATCGTTCGGTGGCATCGCGCGTCGACGACCGGGAGCCTGTAATTCCTAATCGAATAAACAGTAGGACTATAGGACGACAGCATTTCACGCAGTCGCCGATTTCCCGCCAATCCTCACTTACCATAGTGACGGGAATTACATTTCTCTCCTATCTTGGCGGCCGTGACAGCACAACCACAGGAAGCGCTCGGCCGCCGGGGGTTCCTCGGCGCCGCTGCCGCCGTCGCAGCGGGAACCGCCGCCGTCGCCGTTCCCACCCCCGCTCGGGCCTTCGCGCCAGGCGCCGATGCCGCGCCCGCCGCGGTGGTCTCCGACACCAGTTACGACCTCGCCCGCATGATGCTGCTCGTCGGCCAGCGTGGGGAGGACTTGAAACTCGAGTACCTGCGCGTCCTGATCGACCACGGCCTGCCCCGGCCCGCCCGGCCCCGCCGGATCCTCATCGTCGGCGCGGGCATCGCGGGGCTCGCTTCGGCGCTGCTGCTGCGGGCCGCCGGACACGAGGTCACCATTCTTGAGGCGAACGGCAACCGCACCGGCGGCCGCATCAAGACCTTCCGCGGGATATTCGAGGACGAAACCCTCCACGCTGAGGCAGGGGCGATGCGCCTGCCGGATGTCCATCCACTCGTCCTGGCCCTCGCCGACAAACTCGGCGTGCGGCGCCACCTGTTCTACAACGTGGACGTGGCTCCGGGGGCACGGGCCCGCGGGACGGTGCCGCCCGTGGTCCATCAGTCCTTCACCGGTGAGCGCTGGTCCAACGGCGAGCAGACGCGATTCACCCCGCCCGAACCCACGCTCCGCACCCTCGTCCAGGTGAACGGCGACCGGATGACGCGCCGTCAGTACAATGCCATGCCTGCTTCGGTCAACGGCACGTTCGGCAGCCGCGTGACCACCACCATGGCCGCCGCGGTGGACAGGACGTTTCAGCCCATCACCGTGCCCAGCACGCTCCCCATCGGTGAGCAACTCGACCGCTGGGCTCGCGTCATCGCCACCTACGACAATTACTCCACCCACCGCTACCTCATCGAGCAGGGCGGATGGAGCCTCGCCGACGTCCAGGCCGCCGGAACGCTGGAGAACATGACCTCCCGGCTGCACTACTCCCTCGTCCCCGCCCTCATCGACCGCGCGCTCATCAATCCGCAGTCCCGCTACTGGGAGCTGGAGGGCGGCACCGCCACCCTCACCGACCGGCTCACCGAACGGCTGCGCGAAGTCATCAAGTTCGGCCGGCGCATGACCAAACTGACGCGCACGGCGGGTGGCGTGCGGATCGAGACGACCGCGGAGTCTGGCGGTGAGGACTCCTGCGACGGGCGGCCCGAACCGCCACGAGAGGTCTTCGAGGGCGACTACGCCATCGTCACCGTGCCGTTCTCCGCGCTGCGGTTCTGCCACTTCGAGCCCATGCTCTCGTACTCCAAGCGGCGAGCCATCACCGAACTGCACTACGACTCCGCGACGAAGGTGCTGCTGGAGTTCAGGACCCGCTTTTGGGAGAAGGGCTTGGGCGGCTTCACCGGCGGCGGGTGCTGTACCGACAGCCCCAATCGGTTCACCTACTTCCCCTCGTTGGTCGAGGGGTCCAGAGGCGGCGTTGTGCTCGCCTCGTACACCTGGTCCGACGACGCCATGCGGTGGGACTCGCTCACCCCGGGCGAGCGGTATGCCTTCGCACTGGACAACATGGCTCGCCTCTTCGGGCGCGTGGTCTACGACGAGTTCACCGGCCACGGAGCCACCCAGTCGTGGGCCCGGGCGCGGTACGCCCTGGGTGAGGCAGCGATCTTCACCCCGGGCCAGTTGCACGAGCACCACGCGGCCACCAGAACCGTGGAAGGCCGTGTCCACTTCGCCGGCGAGCACACCAGCCTCAAACCCGCCTGGATCGAGGGCGCTCTGGAAAGCGCTGTACGGGCGAGCCTGGAGGTCAACTCTCGCTGACGGGCTTCTCTGATTAGGGATATCGGTGGTGGAGGTGAGTGTGGTGAGTGCCGAGGAGCGGGCGGCCGGTGCTCACGGTGCCGCTCAGCACCGTCGTGCGGCGCGGTTGGCGCGGCGGGGGTGGGCGCGCGGGACGCCGCTCACCAGCACCGTGGTCGCCGTCGCGGTCGCGGCTGGGGTGGTCGCGGGCGGTGTCCTCGTGGGACCGGCCCTGGCCGCGTCGCGCCCGGGAGCGTTGCCCGGGGCTGGCACAGGCGGCGTCTGGGTGTGCGCGGGCGACGGGGACGTGCTGGAGGCACGCACACCCGGCGTTCGGGTACGGCTGGACGGCAACGGAATCCGCGTGCAGGACGGGCACGACAGACCCATCCCGGGCGATGACGCGTCCGCGGGCGACAGGCTGCCTTCGGCAGGCGGACCGCTCCTGGGCGGCGGGCTGGTCGCGATCGCACTCGGTGGGGCGTGCTGTCCGTGCCCACCGCCACCACCTTCCCCGCCACCCCCGCATTCCCCACCGTCTCCTTCCCCGCGTCCGTCTCCTCCCTCTTCGCCGCGCCCAGGACCGACTCCCCCGCCTCCGTGGACGGTTCCTCCGAGCCTGGCACCGCCCGTACGGCCGAAACCGCCCACGCCACCCGCCCCGGCGGCGAGGCCCAGGCCAGTGGCGCCGTGGTCGGCCGGGGCGCCACAGGAGCACCAGCCGTCATCCCGGCCCGCACCCCGGCCGGCCAGGCCGAGCGCGGCGGCGGTGCTGGCGGTGCCGGACGGGAACGCACCACCGTCCTCGGCGCAAGACGACGCGGCGCGGTGGTGGTTGCTGTCGATGGGGGGCGTCCTGCTGCCGTCCACGCTCGTCTCCTGCCTGCCCCGGCCGGGCGACCGCCGCCGGTGACGACACCGCATCTCCACGCTCTCCCCTCCGCTAGCTCCCTGGGGCCGCCATGTCCATGTACGTCATCTCGTTCCTGTCCACCGTCGGCGGCGGCGTCTTCGCCTTTCTGCTCGGCCGCGTGCTGGGCAGGGTCAGGCCGGGCGGCGACTCGTCCGACTTCAGCAGCTCGGCCGTTTCGCTCATCGGGGGTGTACTGCTCAGTTCCTTCATCCTCCTGACGGGCTTCCAGGTGGCGGGGAGCTGGTCGCAGCTGACCACCGCGCGGTCGCGTACCTACGACGAGGCACGCGCCCTCACCGATACGTACTGGGCGGCGGGCGGGCTGCCGGTCAGCGACCGGGTGGCGGTCCGCGCGCTGCTGCGGCAGTACACGGAGGAGGCGCGCACCGTGGAGTTCCACGATCTTGCGCGCGGGCACACCGCCCCGCAGGCGTGGAGCAAACTCGACGCGGTGCGCGGCGCGATCAACGCCGCGGCGGCCACCCGACCGGACCAGCAGGCGGCCAAGGCCGCCGCGCAGTCCGCGCTCGCCACGGTCTATCAGACACGCGCCGACCGGGCGGCGCAGGTCAAGGCGGGGATGCCACTGATCGCCTGGATCGCGCTGCTGGTCGCGGGCGCGTTCCTGATCGCCTTCCCTGCGTTGCTCGGCCTCATTCCGTCCCCCCGCCACCTCGTCGCCCTCTGCTTCGTCGGCGTCGCGGTCGCCTTCGCCATTTGCTTCACCTCTCAGCTCAACCACGCCTTCCGCCAGCCCTTCGGCGTCCGCCCGGCAGCATTCACCTTCGCGGAGACACGCTTCCGCCAGATGGACGGCTACTGAGGTTTTGCGAGTTCGCCGATTCCCGGCCCGACCCCCCGTCCTGCTCGCCGCCCGCGGGGAGATGGGCGTGAGCTGCCCCGGTTCCGAGGAGTCCTTGAAGCCAGGTCTATGATCTGGGCGCATTTTGCGGCCGAACTCGGCCGTCTCCGGACGAGGCCGACCAAGTGATCGAGCACCTCAAGGGCGTGGGCCTCGGGGCCGGGTTCGTCTGCTGGGTACTGGAGCTGTCCGAATCCGCCTACTACCAGGCCAATTCGTTCGATGTGATCTTGCGAGATGCCGGCTTGTGTGGCGAGCGGGCTTGTCGAGCGGTTAGCGCCGGACGGTTTGTAGGGGCTCTTTCAGAGGGTGCTGGGCCTTCACCCGTGATGGTGGACACGCGTCTTTGATCACGCGGCGAGCGTGAGCTTAGCGGTGTGGTGTCGGCGTTCGTATTCGTTGGGGCTGAGGTGGCCGTCGGCGGAGTGCCGACGTCGGGTGTTGGAGCCGGTCAGCCAGGCGAAGACCGCTCTTCTGCAGGTGTCGGCGTCGCCGTAGTCGTGGGCGCCCTGAAGGGTCTCGCGTTTCAGGGAGGCGTGGAAACTTTCGCAGGCCGCGTTGTCGGCACTGGTGCCGACAACGCCCATCGACCGGGTGACCCCGAGCTGGTCGCAGAGGTCGGTGAAGGCCCTGGAGCCGTGTTGCGCCCCGTGGTCGGAGTGGAAGAGCGACCCGTCCAGCCCGCCGCGGGTCGCGGCCGCCATCTGCAAGGCATCCGACACCCGGGCTGGTGCGCATGTGGTCGGCGATGGACCAGCCGACGGCTCTGCGACTGAAGCAGTCCAGGACGGTCGCGACATAGAGGAACTCCGCGCCCGCCAGCCGACGCCAGCACCTGCTGTCCCGGACGTGGCGCGCTGGATCGTCGGGCGCCCTGAGAGCCAGAGTGAGTCAGCCGGCCAGCAGCTCAAGGACCTCTGCACGCGCTGCGCTGACATTGCTGTGACCTGCCGACTCGCCCGCAGCTTCGCCTCGCTTCTGAGGCACCGCGACGGCCACCGCCTTCAGGACTGGCTCGCCGAGGCCGCGGCCAGCGAGATCACCGAACTCCACTCCTTCGCGAAGGGCTTGCGCCAGGACCTCGCCGCCGTCACCGCCGGTCTCACCATGGCCGGGAACTCCGGCGCGGTCGAGGAGCACGTGAACCGGATCAAGATGATCAAGCGCCAACACTACGGTCGAGCCGGATTCGACCTCCTCATGCGTCGCATCCTGCTCGCCAATTGACTGGTTCGGCGTGTCGGTTCGCCGCGGGTCAGGCCGACTCGAAGCTCGGTTGGACTGGGCCGATCTCACCAGCGGCAGCCAGTTCCTCCAGGTCTTCCGGCTCCAGGAACTCCAGGGCCTCCGGTTCAAGGCCGTGGTACCGGTCGACGTCGAGCAGCCGTCGCACGAACGAGAGGGCGAAGCTTGAGAACGGGCCGTCGAAGGTGCGGCAGCCCTCTTCATGGGCCATCGTGACGATCTTCCATCGGTTCGGGTCGGGGTCGCAGGGCAGGAAGAAGTGCTCGTCGCCGCTGTAGTCGTATCCCCACGAGATGAGCCCACCGGATTCGGGGTGGAAGGGGTACGGGATGTGCTCGGAGTCGCCGCTGCCGAGGGCCCTGGCTCGGCGCTCAGCGAAAACCTCATTGGTCTTGCGCATGCGCTCCAACAGCGGGCTGCTTCCACGAGGGTGGAAGACAACGAGTTCGCCGGAGATGACCCCGGTGCCGTAGGCGTTGAGAAACGCCTTGAAGTCACTGGGCAGAGCGGACCCTACATATCGCTCCACTTCGATCCAGTCATCCGGGTTGGACTGCCGGTGAACTGGCTTGCCCAGCAGGGCCCGCAACTCATCCAACGAGGACACGTACCGCTCCCAAGCCCCCAGTCACTCAACCTTCGGTGGCACGAACCTAGTGGCCATCAACCTCGGTGACAACGCTCAGCCTTCGCTGTCACAGGACACCGGCGTTCACGGAAAGTGCTGAAGAGCCAGAAGGAAATGGCTGTTGACAAACGACCGAGCCGACGAGCCCGAGGATGCGGGTCGCGGCGTTGCAGCCGGGCCAGGGTAGACGAGCGCTGGCGTCGACGGGACGTCAGCTGCCTCTGCAAACCGCGAAGTTCAGCGGCAGTTGCCGCACGCGGCGGGTCGGGAATGGAGACTGCCGCAGTGATCCTGTCCAGATCTCTTCCACTTGCGTTTCCTGGACTACCAACTGTTGCTCGGCCTGCCGAAGCTGGTACGTCGCCTCCCATTTCCTGCTGACGGGCCTGCTCCAGTTGCCGCTCCAGCTCGTACCGCACCGAGGCCCGCCGCGGCCTCCACCCGATGGCTCTGGGCCGTTCCCGGTCGCCGCGTTCCGGGGCCTCCTCGGTCTCCAACGCGGCGATGTAGAACTCGTAGGCACTGTCGCGTTCCTGCTGTGGCACCCTGCGGTCGCGGCTTCACGGGCTTCGTGGAGGGCGTCCAGCCACTCCTTGGGCGGCAGGCCCTCACCCGGCAGCAGCCGCGACAACCGCGCGTGCTCCGTCCCCAAGGCCTGCTCGGCATCCCGGCGCAACG
This sequence comes from Streptomyces sp. NPDC001093, assembly GCF_040298985.1. Lineage (NCBI taxonomy): Bacteria > Bacillati > Actinomycetota > Actinomycetes > Kitasatosporales > Streptomycetaceae > Streptomyces > Streptomyces sp. NPDC001093. The sequence goes on from NZ_JBEPBF010000003.1 coordinate 44,823, forward strand.
GCCAGGTTCCATCCACAGCCTCCCGGGCGTACCCGGCCCACTTGCCCACCGCCGTCTCCAGTGCCTCGGCAGGCGGCTTCCTACGGGGCCGACCACGTCTGCGCTCCCCCTGCTCTTCGTGCGGTAACGCCATCAAGAAAATCCTCGAAATCGCTGCTCAGAGCCGTTGGTGCGGCTTTCGCACAAACTCCCGACCTGCGCATGCTCTCAGACGTCAGCGGCCCGGGACCGGGGATCCATCCCACCCGTGCCCGCCGCGAGACATCTCCCTCGAACCGACCCGACTGGCGGCCGACCATGACCACGGCACCTTCCACCCGCGGCCAGGAACGCACACACCACGCGGCACCGCGCCGGCGCCAGTTGTCCCGCAGGCTGTCTCGCACCGCACTCAGCGGACTCGTCCGCGGCACCGCCACCGCTATCGGCACCGTCCTCGCCGGCTGGCTCACCGCCTGGGCCCGCGAACACCTGTGAGCCCAGGGCGAAGGCCTGCCCACCGAGGAAACACTCACGGAGCTCGACCACCATGGCCGGGAAACGAACGACAGCTCTCACGCCTCGATGACTCCGTCAGCTACGCCACCTGGATCTGACCCTCACTCCCAACGCTGCGAACGTAAGCGGGTGGTCGGCTCACCTGGGCCGACCACCCCTTCGGGACTCCATCTGTCCGGCGCGATGCGTTCGATTGCGGGGGTGCGGCGGGCGGCAGCGAGGAGTGCGGTGACCCGCGCAGTGTCGGTACCAGTGATGGTGGCAATGCGGTCGATGCTCAAGCAGAGGTCGTCGTGGAGGAGCACGGTGTCCTCAGCCGGTGAAGGGGTGCGGCCGGCACGACGGGCAACGGCTCGGGTGTGTTCTTCCCAGGCCCAGGCGGAGGGGCACTGCTCGGTCATGAGCCAGGTCCAGTTGCTGGCGACGAGGTCGAAGAGCTGGGTAACGCTGAGCTGGGCTTCCTCTTGTGGGAGGCGCGCGGTCGCGTAGGCCTGGTAGGCCGGGCGGTGCAGGTCGTAGAAGGCATAGAAGGCGGTTGTGAGAACGGACGCAGCGGGCGGTACGGGCTTCATGGTCCTTTCCCCTGATGGGCGAGCAGATCAGCTGAAGGTGGCGGTGGGGCCGTTTTCAGCGGCTGCCTGAGCGCGGCGCCACAGAGGCCGGGTGATGTTGGGCAGGCTCTGCAGGAGGACGGTGAGTCGGTCGATCACCGGCCAGTCGGGGACGCCGGGGCCGTACAGCGCGCGGTCGAGGTCATCGGCGCTGATCGTGTGCTGAGCGGCGGCGAGAATGACCCCAGGGTTTGGTGAGGCGAGCGCATAGTGCAGGCCCTGCATATAGGTGTGCAGATACCGGACCGGGTCGTCGGCATTCGAGGGCTGGACGGCAGCGGCCGCTTCCCACAGCGGCTTCATCAGCTCGGGGTCACCCCCGCATACATCGCAGATGACATTGACGTACCTCCAGGAGACTTCGCGTTGGTCGGAGAGCATGCGCGAGACGTAGGACTCGTGGACGCCCATCGGTTCGCGAGTTCCCGCCGACGGCGGCCGGAGCCTTCCTTCATTCGGGTGAGGGCGCAAGCCAAGAGCTGACCCGGGGGGCGCAGGATCGGCGTGCCAGCGGCGGCTGCCGTGGGATGGGCGGGGGTGACCGGCTTGGGCCGTTAGCGGGCGGCCAGGTCACGGTCGACGGAGGACGGGTCGTATTTCTTGCGCAGCCGGTCCTCGGTGCGCCTCACGATGGCTCGAGGTCTGCGAGCGGCTCGCCCTGGGCGCGCTGGCGGACGACGACGACCCCGATCGCCTCGTCCACCACGTCCCGGAGGCTGACGAGAAGCTGAAGGAGATCGGTGTTCGGCGTGCCCACCCGGTACGCGCTGAGCAGCAAGGTTTCGGAGACCACGGTGCAGTCCTCTGTGATGTCGCAGAGCGCCTCGGTGCAGCGGGTGGCGCGGGCTGAGTCGACCGCCGGTGCGGAGCGGGCGGGCCGAGGGGTGCCGTCGGCCGTCTGGACGTTGGAACGAGTGGACATGAGGGACCTCTTTCGGGGGTGCTGGGCGGGTATCTGTGCCGGCCGGCCGCAGACGGCCGGCCAGAACTGGAGCGGGTGGGACGCCAGCGTCGGCTCGCGCCCCGTTGGTCGGCGACGCGCTTGCCAGGGCGGGCGTAACCGCTGGCAACGCTCCCTCGCTCGCGAATGCCCTCCTTCACGATCACCCCTTGTGGGAGCCGGCACGATGGTCGCTGTCCTCGGCCTCCCCGCTCTCCGGAAGCTGGGACCCCGCTCCCGGCATCCTGTACTGCGACAAGCCCGGCAGCCCGCGGTGCGGAGTCCGCCTCACCATGGGCATCACTCGAGACCAAAGCCAGCGACTGGCCAGGGCGCTCGGCACCTGCTCCACCCCATGACTTCTGGGACAACCTTCATGAGTCAGACGCAAGTACCGACAGACGCGTTTCCAGAACTCCTCAACACGAGTCCTCCAGCCTCGAACCGTCACCCAACCGCACCGCCTCACTGACGGACGCGCCGGGCGAAGACCGACGTGGTGATCACCCGTACGGCCCGGCATACAGCTGCGTTTCCCGGGCAACCGCCGACCTGACCCCGGGCGCGTTCCGTCCGTGGTGTTCCGGGAGGTGCGTGCCGTGGCCGAGCCCCGAGCAGGCCGCAGCACCCACCTCGTCCTGCACGGCCGACTTCGCACCCGACCTGGAGGCACCATGCCCGCGACCGACGAGCGTCCCCATCCACGTTCCGGACGCCTGTATCTCGACCAGACCATCCACCTGGTCGTCAGCGCCACCCAGGCTCTGCCGGTCGAGGTCCTTTTCACCTATGACGCCGCCGATCCGCTCGCCGTGCGCATGGACTTCACCGGCTGCGCCGACGCTCTCGCCCCCTGGGTGTTCGCCCGTGACCTGCTACACGCGGGCCTGCACGGGCCGTCCGGCGTCGGCCACGTGCGCGTCTGGCCGGACCGCCGCCGACACGGCCCCGGGTCGATCCGGATCCTGCTGACCGGCACGGAGGGGACGGCCGTGCTGCGCGTGCCGGCCGTCCCGTTCGAGAAATGGCTGACAAAGACCTTCTCAGTCGTACCCGCCGGCACGGAGCAGGATTACCTGTACTGGGACGACGTCGTGCGGGAATTGCTCCGGCAGTACTGAACGGCACCCAGGCCCCGCAGTCGGGCCAGCCGCAGGCCAGCTGCCAACCGGTCGGGAGTGGAAGACAACGCCGTACTCCCTGGCGAACCGGTTGGCCTCGGCGGCAGAACCGCCCATGAAGCGCAGATAGAAAGCATAGGCAACCGACTCGATCTGCTCCGAAGTCAGATACAGCGACCAGCAGTTGCCGATCTGACGCGCCGAGCGCATCCGCCCCGCCAGGCCCTCCGCCGGCGCTCAGGCACCTCGCCTTCCCGGCGACCGTCACTGGCCGGTAAGGTCGGGCGCGACCAAGTCCCGCTCAGGGCGAGCAGGCAAGGCCGTGCCTCCCCTTGCACCGTCTGTGGCGGGCATCCAACAGGCCCCCGTCCGAGAATGAGGGCCCGGCGGACAAAGGGAACGCAGACGCTCTGGCGCCAGTCGGATGCGGGCGGGATCTCCATCCGGGCCGCGAGGGACAGGTGCTTCCGGGACCGCGTCTACCCACCCGGACACGACGACGTCGCCCTCCTCATCCGCACACCCGAGCAACCTGCGGTTCCTGCTGCCGGCAGGCAAACCCTCTGCCCGGACCTATCGTTCATCCATTCGCCGAGGGCGCGTCAAGTTGGAGGCACCGCTGCCGGTGCCGACGTCCAGCACCCGTGCCCCGGACCAGGTCGTCGAAGAGGACGTCGCGTGGCTTGGGCGTGGCGTGGGCCTTGCCGCAGCGTCGTACGCCGTGGGGGCATGGGTGGACGGCGTGAAGGTCGCAGCGCCAGAACTCCAGGGCACGAAAACCGGAGACCACGCGCAGGTCACCGGTCCTGGCGACAGGCCGGGAGGCTGTCGCTGCGGGTCCAGTGAGTGTCGTTGCGGTGGGCGTAGTCGGCGCGGTCCGTGTGCCAGGCGGGAAGCGGCTCCGGCCGACGAACCAGTGTCATCGCCCTCCGGCAGCCAGACGACGTACGAGAAATCCTGGCGACCACGCTGGCCACGCCCGGTCTGAATGACACGCCAAGAATGTGCCGTGTGCATGGGATGCGATGCTGGGACGGTTGCCCACCGCCCCAATCTATCGATCAGTGGGATCGCCAACGAGGAGCGGCGCGGGCGGCAACGGCAGCGGCAGCGGCAGCGGCAGCGGCAGCGGCAGCAGGGCGAGCACGCCCGGCCACCGACTTCGACACCGAGTAATCCGGTGTCGTCATGCTTCGTCCCCAGTCGCTTCGGATGACCGACGCACTGGGTCCGCACTCCGTCCAGGCCCGCGTCACCACCTCCCTCTTCCGGAGCCACGACCTCCGCGTCGAGTGCGCCCTGGAGCCCGGCAGACCCGTCCGAGCACCTGGCATGCGGACGCCCCACCACTGCCGGTGGGATCCCCCTCCGGGCCCGGGGCCCTGCTCGGCCCCCTCAGTCCGCCGGCTGCTCGGCGGAATCAGAATCCGTAGCATCGTGAGTTCGGCGGAGCAATCCCGACGAACGTCATCTCCGTATGAAGTAACAGGAAGCAAATCCTTCTCCACAACAACATCAACCGAGAAGTTCGCAATCGCTCATGGTCGATATCGGAGGTGATGGTCCGCCGCCTGAATGCGCTTCGCGGGCGGCGACCGGCGCACAGAGCTACGCGCAGGCTCTCAAGCGCCGGGGACGGCTCCGAGGCCGCCGGAAAATCAAGCACACCCTCAGAGAGGGGCTCACCATGCGCGCACACACCCGTATCAAGCGAGCGGCCATCGCGGTCGCGGCAGCACCGATCCTGGCCATCGCCGCCGGAGCCGGCGCCGCCCACGCAGCCGCCACCACCGCACCCGAGCACGTCGTCTCTTTCCACCAGGACAACGGCTGGGGCTGGGGCGGCGGTGGCGGTTGGGGCTGGGGTGGAGGACACCACAGCCACGGCTGGGGCTGGGGCTGGGGCGGAGGACACCACAGCCACGGCTGGGGCTGGGGTGACTGAGTGCCGGCAGAACTGATCGCCACCTGAGATCCAGTGCTCAACCCCGAAAGGAGAAGTTGCCATGCGTGCAAACATCTCCACGGTCAGACGCGTGGCTGCCGCCATCTGTACCGCTCCCCTCATCGCCCTAGCGGCCGGCGCGGGAGCCATCAGCGCGGCTGCGGCTGACCACCACGCACCGAACAGCACCGCCGCCGTGTCCCCCAAGCCCTGCCCTCCCAAGCACACCTGTCCACCCGGTTGGGGCCCCGGATGGGGCTGACGGCCCATGAACTGTAGGACCGCAACGCGGTCCTACAGTTGGTTTTTCAGCACCCCAGCATCGGCCTCGAAGAGGGCGCGGGCGGGGTCGCCGTTCACAGACTCAATGTGATCGCAGCGGCAAGGCCGCCGAGGCCGAGGGCGAAGGCTGCCTGTTTCCAGCCGCCCACACCCCAGGGGAAGTAACGGTCGGCGGCCAGCCGTCCCGGGCCAATGGCCGCAACGGCGAGGGCGACGACGGCGATGCACACGCTGTATTCCACGCCGCCGGCGGTCTCCCACAGGCCGTGGGCGCCGGTGACAGTGACCATGACATTGATCATGATGCCGATCAGGGCGGCAGCCGCCAGCGGTGTCAGCAGACCGAGGGCCAGTCCGAGGCCTCCGAGGAGCTCGGACAGACCCCCAATCGCGGCGAAGAGCTTGCCCGGGTGATACCCCAGGGCCGCGAATCCCTTGCCGGTCGCCGTCAGCCCCCGGCCTCCGAAGAGCCCGAAGACTTTCTGGGCGCCGTGGGCGGCCATCAACAAGCCGAAGGTCAGCCGGATGAGCAGCAGGCCGCAGTCCGCGGCGGAGTGCGGCCTGGGACGCTGACGTAGTCCGGGACGACGTGCAGCACTACGTCGCCGAGAGCCTCGGAACCCCGGACGGGGTCCTGATCGTGGATGACATCGGCTTCCTCAAGAAAGGCACCACATCCGCCGGCGTGCAGAGGCAGTACTCCGGTACGGCCGGTCGCACGGAAACCTGCCAGATCGGAGTCTCCGCCGCCTACGCCTCGGTCAAGGGCAGGACGCTGGTGGACCGGAAACTGTAACTTCCCAAGTCCTGGACCTCAGATGCGGTCCGGCGCCGAGCCGCGAAGGTCCCTGACAACCGCGTCTTCGCGACCAAGGGTGAGCTGGCCCGCGCGATGATCCTGCGGGCCCTGGCTTCGCCCCTGCCGATCGCCTGGGTGACGGGCGACTGCGCCCACGACCGAGACCGCTCTCGTCTTGCTCGAGGACCCCGCCGCCGCGGCGAGCTGTGCGGGCCGCTGGACTGGATCCCCGAAGTCCACCACCCGATCGAGAGCGGCGAGGCCGTCATCCCTGACGCGCTCCTGTCCTACCGGCGTGGCCCCGCCGACGGCGAAAGCGGGTCGATGCTCCGGGCGTTCGTGGAAGTCGACCGGGCCACTATGGGCCCCGAACGCCTCGCCGCCTAGCTGCCCGCATACGAGCGCCTCCACCGCTACGTACCCGCGGTCCCGGGACGCCGGCCGACCCTCCAGGAGCCAGGCCTGGAGGCGTGGCGGCGGCGCTACCGCTGTTCCCCCGCGTCCTGTTCGTCCTGGACGGCACCGGAGCGGCCGGTGTCGACTCGGTGAAGGCGCCCGGCCGTGCGTAGGAACGCGGCGAGCTGGGTCGCCGGCTGCGCCGGTGCCGCCACCGGGGTGCTCACTCTCCCTGAGCGGGAGTTGTGCCAGGTGTGATGGCGAGTTGAGTGACCGCTGCGGTCAGCTGATGTTGAATGTGCGCGGTCAGCGACGGGCCCTTGACCGCGTCGACGATGTCCTGGGCGAGGCGGTGCAGCTTGGTGTTCGTGTGCTGGGAGACCATGACCAGGACGGTCCAGGCTTCCTCGGGGGTCAGGTTGAAGGAGGCCATCAGCACTCCGCGGGCGAGGTCGATGACCGGCCGGGTCTCCATGGCCCGGCGCAGTTGGATGACCTCAGTGCGAGCGTCCGGTCCGGCATCGTCGGTCAAGGCGTCTTCGGCGTCATGGGTCATGGCGATGGCAGGGGGAGTCGGAGGGGAACAGGGGCAGTGTGCCGGTGAGCGTCAGCAGTCTCGTCACAGCCGGACTGGACTGCCGGACGGTGACGGTCTTGCCGTCGTGCAGTGCATGTTGCCGCAGGCGCAGCAACATGTTGAGGCCGGAGCAGTCGCAGAACTGCACGCCACCCAGGTCAAGGTCCACGCCGGTCAGTGACAGGGCAAGGGCGTCCTGTAGGACAGGGCCAAGCCATGCGCTGCTGTCAAGGTCCACCTCCCCGGCCACCCGGGTGAGCAGCCGCTCGCCCTCGGAGTACGTCTCGGCCTGAAGGGACAGTTGCGGGTGGTGCCCGGTCAGCCGCACCACTGCTCGGGTGGGGCCAGCTGAACCCGCCCCGAGCCGTCCTGTCCCTGCGGGTTCAGGCATGACCGCCGCTCCCCTCACCTTGTGCACTCCCGGTCCAGCTTCGGCACCGCCCTTCATACCCGTCAAGGGTTACATGAAAAATCTTTCGCCCTTTTGTTTTCGTGAACCTTCTCTCCTATCCTGGGGCGCATGGGTGGAGTGCCGGAGTCGCACACAGGCTGGACCTTCTTGACCAATCACGCACGCGTGCTGGCGGCGATCGCCGACGATCCCCACACGCGCATCCGCGACCTCGCCGCGCATTGCCGGCTCACCGAGCGCGCCGTACAGAAGATCATCGCGGACCTGGAGGAAGCGGGCTATCTGTCGCGCATCCGGCACGGGCGCTCCAACACCTACCGCATCGCATCCGATGTCCCGTTGCGGCACCCGGTCGAGGCCGAAGCCGGAGTGACGGTGGCCACCCTGCTGTCCATACTCGCCAGCCACGACTCACAGCGGAGCAGGCACCTGGAGTCGCCGCAGACCGCGGTCTCAGCCACCGGAGGGCCCTCGTACGAGGGCGAGAGGTAACCGCCCCTTCAAGACGAAGCCGGTAAGCGGTTCGGGGGCCCGGGGAGGGGACGTTAAACGCGGGGGGAGCCGGTGGAATTCGACCTCACCGTCGACGCCGCGGGTGTCCGCGCTTCCTTGGAACGGTCACTGCGGCAACCGCGATCATCTGGCTCCGCTCATGACCGACCGGACCCGCTCGGTTCAAGCGCAAGGGTCTGGCCAACCGCCGCGAGCAGTTCGAGCGGCAACTCCTTATCCCCCCTGTCCAATGGCGAGCCCGAGCCAGCGACCGGGATCCCGGTGCGGCCACGCTTGCATGCTTCCAGTCAGCTGGCTCAGGCAGTTCATCGGCTCGGGCACCGCCTCCCCCTCGAGGGCGGCCCGCAGATACGGCAACAGGTCAGTGACGAGCGGCTCGCCCCAGCGTGCCGTAAGGGCTGCGATCAGGGCGTCCAGGTAGGCCCGCAGGTTTGCGTCAGCCTCGCACGCCGCCTGACCGTCGTCCTCATCCCAGAACTCCTGACTGGCCCGCAAGATTCGCACGCGATGCTCAGAAGCCATCTTTGAACCTCTCGCAAGGCCCCAAGATGGCTCCGGACTCCTATCCGTGACCCACAGTGCAAAGTAGAGAGATGATCAGCTACTCACCGCTCAGTCGACCGGTTCCTCGTGGTGCAGCAGTCGCATGACGGTGGCCACTGAAGGATGTTGAACCTTCCCCTTGATCGTGGACACCTGGAGACTGGGACACGAGGTTCCAGAGGAAGTAGTGCCAGGTGGGAAGTAAGAGCAACCGCAGCAGGCGGTACACGGAGGAGTTCAAACGGGACGCGGTCGCGCTCGTGCGCTCCTCCGGGAAGACCGTCACCGAGGTGGCCCGCCAGCTCGGGGTCAGTGCTGAGGGACTGCGGAACTGGGTCAAGCAAGATGCGGTCGACCGCGGGCAGGGGGCGCCGGGAGAGTTGACGACGGCTGAGCGCGAAGAACTGCGCCGGCTGCGGAGGCTGGCCGCCGAGCAGGCGGAGACGATCGAGGTGCTGCGAAAAGCGGCGGTCTTCTTCGCGAAGGAGAAGCAACTCCTCGATCCGGTGCCGGGCATGTCCAGCGGATCTCTCCAAGGACCTCTCCGCGCACTTCACCAGGCATTTCGACGTGTTCCAACCAGGCGCTCTGTTGGGGTGATTCACCGTCGTTCCCGCCAGCGGCGAACTCGTCCAGTCTGATGGGTCCCGACCCCCACGCTGACAATGAGTCAGGCACCGTACGAGACGGGGACAGCAGCATCGAAGCAGCAGAGCGTCGTACAAGCCCAAGTCGCCGACTTGACGGGGAGGCTGCTTCAGTTATCGGCGTCATCGATCCTATCGTCGCGGCGAGCCCGTACGCAGCGGATCATCTCTTCCGCGTACGGCAGGACGACGCAGAGGCCGACTCCGGCGACGATGGCGCCGAGGTAGCCGGCGGACAGCGGGCGCTCCTTGGGAAGAAGCTTCCAGTCGTCGGCGCGGCGGCCGCCCTTGAGGGCTTTGCGGACCTGGTCCCAGTGCAGGCAGGTGGTGAAGGCTGCGGCCGTCAGCGGCAAGACTTCGAGGAAGCTGTGGATGTGCTGCTCAACGGGCGAGACTTCACGCTTGTCGGTGGCCAGCGACACATCCCACAGCGCTGTGCCCCCATGCGCGAGAGCGGCGCCGCCCATGAGCGACAGCACCAGCGGATTCACCTTGGCGGTCAGGCCCGCGACCACCGGCAGGCCGGCCTCGGTCATCATCAGGGCGTGAACCGCTGATTCGCGCACACCGCTCGTGTGCTCGATATCGGACCGGCGGTGCATCACCCAATCGGCGACAGCCGGCACGAACCACAAGGGCATGATGCCGTACAGCAGGAACCTGCGGTTGGTGTTCTCGACGTCGTCGGCACCCCGCGGGATGCGCAGGGTGGGACCGGAGCGCCAGCGTTGCCAGCGAGTGAACGCGGAACGGCGAACAATACGCATGAATGCCTTTCGTCGGTGACGCATGCGGTGCAGGTTCCCGATCGCTCATCTGCCCTTCGCGGACGCCGGACTGCTAGGACGAGCTCCGGTGAAGGCTCCGCCCATCGGGACGCCAGCGGCCGCCGAGAGTCAGCGCCCGACTGCCTTACGCAGCTGGTCCTTGTTCATCGAGGAGCGGCCCTCGATGTTCTTCTTCTTGGCCTCTTCGTAGAGCTGGTCCCTCGTGGGGCCCTGCGCACCGCCGCGGGAGCGCTCGCCACCACGCTGCGACGCGGACTTCTTGTCGCCAGTGGAGGTCTTGCTCGCCATCTTCGACTCCCCCGACCTCGCACGCTCCTTGTTGACCGTCCGCGCGGCGATTTCCTTCGCCCGCCCCGCAGAAGCACCGCGCTTCTGCGCGCCCTCCTTGATGTGCTCGTACTGACGCTCACGCTTGGAACTGGATCCTCTCGGCATGACAACTCCCACAGCTAAGAAGGGCGGTCCACTCTCCGAAAGAACGCGTTCCCGCCCCTGTGAAACCCACACCGCAGGAAACGCACCTCCACTGCACCTGACGGCGGGACGGGCCGCGACAGCAAGGCCGATCGAGCGGTGGCGGCGTCGCAGAGCCATCCGCAACCGGGCCGCCGACGTGCCCCGGCTGGGCAGCAACGAGGACCGCGCGGAGGCATGCCGGCAAGGTCACCTGCGCCGAGACTGAGCCGCGCGGCCTGACCACCCGACCGAACCAGACGCAAGCGCGATACGCACCGGCCCCGCAGACAGGAGGAGCAGGGTTCCACTGCTGAGTCTGCGGAGCCGGTGCATGGCCCACGTACCCTGCGGTGCGTCCGATAAGCCCGATCCCTCCCAATCGCCGCAAAGAAGCGTCTTTTACACGCCAGTGGGCCCGGCCGTAGCGGCCGGGCCCACTCATTGCTCAGGCGTAGGGCGCGCTCCTCGCGCCGGGTGCCTTTCGCCTACCAGCGGTACCAGCGGCCCCTACGGCCGCCGCTGTCCGCAGACCGGACGACGAAGCCGAGCAGCCACACGATGAGCACGATCACCGCGATCCACCACAGTGCCTTCAGCGCGAAGCCCGCACCGAAGAGGATCAGAGCCAGCAGAAGAACGAGAAGCAGGGGAACCATCGTCATCAACCTCCTGGCCACCGAATTCCCTTACTTCAGCCCTATAAGCACACAAAATATGAGTTACTTCCAAGGAATGAGGGGCATAAGCGCGCCGCATGCCGTACGGTTCCCCTTCACTCACACCCAACGCACCGCAGACACGCAGCGCGTTTCACTCAAAGCGATGCCGTGGCCTGGGATCTGCCGGACCATGACGGGCTCGCGCGTACAGCCGACACCCGAGACTGGCAACCGAGGGGGCTCAGCCGCACGACCGCACTCGAGAAGTCCGAGCTCAGGCCGAACGGCACGCCATCGGCAGGCCCGCACAGGCAAGGCCATGGGCGATACCCATGAGACCAGCGAATCGCTGTGAATCAATCACGTTCCCGGAAGTGAGTGATGCCGTTGCTCCCCACGGGCGAGCAGTCGCCTGAAGCAGTGGCGGACCATGGGCGGTTCGTTTCTCCGGTGAACCCCCACCCGCCATCCGAATGAACCCGGCGACCGCCGCAGTGCACTGGCCACGGCACCCGCGGCCCAGGGTGACTCACACAGCCCGCCGCCCGCGACCAGCGTGAGCACTCCGGACGACCGTCACACCAGCCTTTTGACCTGCGGCTACAAGTTGGCGGAGGCTCACTCCCGGCCGGTGGACTCCACTCCGTGGAGTGGATGCCGGGCATCGTCGGTGCGCACCCGCGGCATCGGGTGCACTCAGCGGCCGGACCCCGGCCGCGGTGCGGTCCCTGCAGCTGCGGGCGGTGCACCCGCTGGTCTTCCTCACGCACCGGGTGCACTGCGTCGGCATCGTCCTGTTCGGCGTAGCGGTCCGCGCGGGCACGCGAGTCGGCGGCCGCCGTGGTGAAGGCTTCCTGGAGGTGGCGCAGCCGTTCGACTGTGAGATCGAGGGCTTCCACGTCCGTGCGGGATTCCCGCAAGGCCCGTAGCGCCGACAGGTCGATCGCCTGCCGGCGCCTGGCCTCCGGCTCCTGGTCGCCGTGCTCGGAGCCGACGGCCGGGGGCGCGAGCAGCTGCTGGGGCATCGCCGCCTGCTGGTGCGCGACGACGTCGTACGCCCGGCCTTGCGTGGCGGCGGTGGTGCGCAGCTTCTCGCGGACCACCGCGCCGGCGAGGACGGCCCGCTCATACTGCAACGGAACGCGGGGTATCTCCCACTCCCCCGGCTCCAGTCCGAAGGCCGGGGCGCGGCCGGTGTGCCCGGGTCGGCCGGGGGCTGCCGGTCCGGGTCCGGGAGGGTGGTCGGCGGGCGGCAGTCGGGTTCCAGGTCGGCCAGCGACCAGCGGGCGCTGTAGAGATGGTAGGCGGGCAGCAGGCCGCGCAGCGTCTTCGGCTCGCTGATGTCCAGACAGCACGCGGCGAGCGCGGCGTCCACGATTTTCTCGTCCAGGCCGGCTCGCGGCGACGGCCGCGCAGGACGAGAGCGAGGCGACGGCGGGCTTCGGCCAGCAGGTGCCGGCGGTGGAACCAGCCGCCGCCGCTCATCACGAACACCGTCGCGGTGACGTCGACGGCCGCCAGGGCGACGTCGACGACAGCGGCATCGCCGAGTCGACCTCCCAAGCCCATCAGGCCGGATCCGAGATCCTCGTCGGCCTGGTGGACGAGCTGATCGCCGTGTGGGACGGGAAACCGGCGCGGGGATACGGAGGCACCGCGGACGTGGTGGCGTACGCCAAACGGACCGGCGTACCGGTGCGGGTGCTATGGCCCGAAGGAGCCAGCCGGTGAATCGTTGAACGCTATGCCCTTCCGTAACTTGAGGGCTGCGCCAAACCGGTGGCTGGCGACAGCCGGCAGCTCAGCGGTTATCGGTGATCTACCAACGAAGCAGTCGGGTTGCAAGGAGGGAGTCGTCCTCGACACGGGCACCGGGCAGCCGGTGCCGGGCCGCGATGAGGGCCGCGTCAATATCGCTGGTACCAGTCGACACACACAGCGTGTAAGCAATGTCGTCCATCCGCCGGCGCACCTCCTCATGCCCCTCTTCCGCCTGCAAAACACGCAGGGTCTCGTACTGCTCGACCAAGTTCTTCAGCACCGCGGGATGCGCCATGAGCATCACAAGCCTCCCTTGCAGCCACCAATCGCATGCACCTGACACCGATCCATGTGCCCCGCCTCCCGGACACCATTCCCCCGATGTCCAGCCACGCGGCTTGAGCTCCAAGCCAGCGCGGACTCAGCCGGAGGCAGAGCCTGGACCCTCCGCCGATCCCCGAGACGTGGGAGCCAGCGGGCCGACGGAGGCGGACGTCAGACCGTCGGGCGCTTCGCCCGCCCTGCCGAGTGTGCCGGCACCCGTCGTGCCGGGGCGTTGCGATCCCCGACACTGACAACCTCGACCTGGACCGGAGCGGACCAACCCGGCCGCGGACGCCTGCTGAGGGCGGCTTGCGTCAGAGCCTGTGTACGCGCGAGGGCTCGTGCCAGGCAGAAGCGGCCCTTGATCGCCGTGTGCGCGCCCCTGGCGGTACGACCGGACGTGACGCGGGACGGATTCGGCAGGACTCAGATACGGGGCCAGTCCTGGCTGGCGGTCACCTCGCGTGCGATACGACGCCACTGGGCCTCTCCCCCGGGCAGCGGCCAGGCCCAGGTCAGCTGTTCCGCTGTGTTCAGGTCGTGAAGCAGGCGGACGAGCTGTGGGCCAGCGGTGGCGGCGCCGTCTGGGACGGTGGGGCCGTGGACGGCGCGGAGTTCGGCGAAGCGTGCCAGTTCGTACTCGTAGCAGCCCACGGCCTCATCGATGCGCGCGGCCAGGTCATCGCGCGGCACCGTGCGGTGCAACTGCAGTAGCGGAGGCTCGACGGACTCGGCGATCGCCGCGGCGACCCGCGCGTGACCGTCCATGATCAGATGACAGTCCAGGCCGCTGACCCACCACAACAGGACGGGTGGCAGTGTTCCTTCGCGGGCCTGCTTGCGGTACGCCTTGACCCGGCTGTCGACGGCATCGGGCATCGGCCGCAGCGCAAGGACCTCCCACGAACCGGAATGGACGAACCAGTCGATGTATCCGTCCGGATGGCCGTCGACGAGCATCGAGCTCCAGTACTCGGCGTACGAAGTATCAGCGTGGCGCCGGCGCCGGAGCGGACTCTCGCGCGAGAGCAGCCACCGGCCCTCGTGCAACGGGCTGTCCGGCGAGTCGATGAGGTACTGCGCAAAGCGGTGAGCCCACCGCTGGGGGCTGCCCGCCAGAGCATGCCCCACATCGGCGCGTAGCGGTGGGACGAAGGAGTGGTACTCGTCGGTGCGCCAGAAGTCCACGCCCTGGAGGTGCTCGTCGACAGCGGCGAGCAGCACAGGCCGCGAAAGCTGGGAGACCAGCAGTCGCGGCCCGGCTGTCAAAACGCACAGCCCCGGCTGCCGGCGGTCCTGTACGTCCAGGGACAGACCCACCCACGTGCCGTCCTCCCGCGTGACATCGCTGCGCTGCATGCCGAGAGCGTAGTGCCACACCGAACTCGCCTCCGGTGTCCTGCAGTTGTTGCACCAAGTTCACGACCCGCCGATCAATCCGCCTACCTGGTCCGACGTCCGGGCAGCCCCACCAACCCACACCTGATCCTGGTCCGGGAGCACCTACCGGCCGCCGCCAGAACCTGGCGAGCCGGCCCGGCGGCTTCGGCGCCCGCCTGGACAGAAGACGCCTGACCAGCACTTCCAAAATGGCGACCGCTGAGGGCTGGGCTCTGGCTGGGAGAGCTGACCCATTTTTGGGACTTCGCCGAGGAACGCAGGTTCTTGATCGACATCGCGAGCCCGGCGGTCGGCAAGAACCCGCTCGACCCGGAGAGGGGCCAGCAGATGGCCATGGAAGAAGCCTTGCCCCTTGCCTCCCTGCCGGCCCGGCTCACTCGCCCGCGCTACCTGGCGCTGGAAAAGCGGGTATGAGGTGTGTCCGGACAGTACGAGTGCAGCGGAGGCGTAACAGTGGACTGGAGTCGGTTCGCGCAGCAGATGGCGTCGATGGCGCGTGACCTGCTGGCACAGGATTCGGTCGGTGCCACGCTGGAGAGGATCACCGCTTCGGCCACCGAGCTGGTGTCCGGCTGTGACGCGGCCGGCATTCTCGTGCTGCACGGCAGGCAGGTGCAGACGCTCGCCCCCACTCACCGTCTGGTCGTCGACAGCGACCAGCTCCAGGAGCGCCTGGGTGAGGGGCCGTGTTTCGATGCCGCCCGCAGTGGCGTGAAGGAGCGGGTCTTGCGCATCGCCGACCTCACCGTCGAGCACCAGCGCTGGCCCGCCTACGCCCCCGAAGCCCACGCGCTCGGTGTGGGCAGCATGATGGGATTCCTGCTGTACACCGACGACGAAGAACTCGGCGCACTCAACCTCTACTCCCGCCGCCCCGGCGCGTTCACCGATGTCAGCGAGACGGCCGGCTGGCTGCTGGCCTCCCACGCCGCCGTCGCCTTCTCCAGCGCCCGCACCCACGCCCAGATGGAACAAGCCGTCGCCACCCGCCACATCATCGGCGAAGCCATGGGCATCCTCATGGGCGCCCACCACCTCACCGAAGAACAGGCCTTCGACGTCCTGCGCCGCGTCTCCCAGGAGAACAACATCAAACTCCGCGAGGTCGCCCGCAGGGTTTGCGAACAGGGCAGCCCGTAATACCCGGGCACCGCTTCAGGAGCGGCTCGGGCAGGGCTGCCCGCCGCCCGGCGGTCGGCGTGCACCCACCACCACTGGGACCACACCAGGGTGCCTGCGCCTGGGAAGTGGAGGAAATCGTCGCTCAGGAATCAGGCGCTCCTGCGGTCGCCAAGGTGCGGCACAGGGCAGACCCCACGCAGAGCGCTCCACGCCACCCGCCCGCTTGCAAGACATGCCGCAGTGACAGACGACGTATCTGTGGCACGGCAGCCCACTGGGCGGCGGGCCGTCGCCGCGGGTGTGGCGGGAGGCGATGTGCAGCACGGTGATCTCGTGCGCGAGCGCGTCGTCGGCGGCCTGACGAGCGCAGCGGGCGACCTCGCCCTCGCACCAGGCGTAGTAGGAGGAGCGGGCGACCATCAGTACCCGGCACAGCAGGACGATCGGGTAGGCCGCCGTCTCCGCATGGATCAACCGGTACAGCTCGCTCACCGGTCGTTCTCCTTCACGAAGAAGGCCGTCGCTCTTTCAGGATCTCGATCGTCTGCTGCTGTTCACGGACCTCCTTGCGCAACCGCTTGAGCTCCTCGCGTTCGGCGCTGGTCAGCTCACCGGACTCGCTCTCGCCCCGGCCTGCTTTGGCCCGGCGGTACCAGCCGCGCAGGGACTCCGAGCTGATACCGAGCGAGCTCCCGGGCGACGGCGGTGACCGTCTTGCCCGAGGAATCGACGAGCGCGATCGCGTCCCGCTTGAACTCCTCGGTGTACCGCTTCGTGTACTTGCTTCCCACCTGGTGCTACTTCCTCTGGAACCTCAAGATCCCAGTCTCCAGGTGTCCACGATCAAGGGGAAGCTTCACGAGGCCCACTTCGGGCCGCTGCGGCAGTTCACCGTCGCCAACTCCAACCATCGCAACCACACCGTCCAGGCCCGGGCCCGCACGCCTACCTGCGCTGGCGGAACAAGAACGCCCGCCATCCCGACGTGCAAGCCGCCCAACGGCGCGAGCGCGCCCGCATCCGTAGTGAGAAGGGCATCCGCTGGGGCGGACGTCCGCCGAACGCCGCAGCCGGAGATCACTACTGGCCTGCCTCGCGTCCATCCCAGGATGATGTGCTCCGATTCTTGGCATACTCACTGCTTTCGCCTGGAGGATGTGACGATGATTCTGGTTACTGGTGCGAGCGGCAACGTCGGAACGGCCCTCCTCACTCGTCTTCATGCCGATGGCGTGGACGCGCGGGCGGCCTACCGTGATCCGCACACCACGGCTCAGGTGATCGAGTCGGGCGGCCAGGCGGTGACGCTCGATCTGACCATGCCGGACACGATCGGTCCTGCACTCGACGGCATCGAGGCCGTATTCCTTCTCGGCGCGACGAGCCCTGCCCAAACGACACACGAACTCAACATGCTGGAAGCCGCCCGTGCGGCGGGTGTTCGGGTGGTCAAGCTGTCGGTCTGGCGGGCCGACGAAGGACTCACACCGATCGCCCGGCTGCATCAGCCTGTCGAACAGTCGCTGGTTACGTCCGGTTTGCCTTGGACGATCCTGCGCCCCAACTTCTATCTGCAGAACTTCCTGCGCCAGCCGTCCATCCGTGAGGCTGGGGAGTTCAGTCTCCCACTGATCACCGCCCCCATAAGCTTCGTCGACATCGACGACATCGCCCGTGTTGCAGCGCGGGTTCTCACCACTGATGGCCACGACGGCTGCGTCTATGACCTCACCGGACCGAAGGCGCTGACCTACGCCGAAGCCGCCGAGGAGTTGTCCGACGTCCTCGGCAAGCCAGTGCGCTACGTGGGCCTGCCGGACGACGAAGCGCGCGTGGCAATGCTGAGCCGCGGGATGCCAGAGTTCCACGTCGATGCCCTGATAGGAGTTGCCCGCGCATACCGGGACGGCGGTGCCGAAACCGTCACTTCAACGGTGGCCGACATCACGGGCCGTGCAGCCCTCGGCTTTGCCGATTTCGTGCGCCAGAACCTCAACTTCTTCGATTGAGTGAAGCTTCCCCTTGATCGCGGACACCTGGAGACTGGGACGTGAGGTTCCAGAGGAAGTAGTGCCAGGTGGGAAGCAAGAGCAATCGCAGCAGGCGGTACACGGAAGAGTTCAAACGGGACGCGGTCGCGCTCGTGCACTCCTCCGGGAAGACCGTCACCGAGGTGGCCCGCCAGCTCGGGGTCAGCGCCGAGGGACTGCGGAACTGGGTCAAGCAGGTTGCGATCGACCGCGGGCAGGGGACTCCGGGAGAGCTGACGACGGCCGAGCGTGAAGAACTGCGTCGACTGCGGAGGCTGGCCACCGAGCAGGCGGAGACTATCGAGGTACTGCGAAAAGCGGCGGTCTTCTTCGCGAAGGAGAGTGATCGACGAGCGAGGTGTACGCGTTCATCGAGGCGGAGAAGACCACCCACAACGTTG
The DNA here is from genome assembly GCF_040298985.1 of Streptomyces sp. NPDC001093. NCBI lineage: Bacteria > Bacillati > Actinomycetota > Actinomycetes > Kitasatosporales > Streptomycetaceae > Streptomyces > Streptomyces sp. NPDC001093. Next base: position 63,049 of record NZ_JBEPBF010000003.1, read on the forward strand.
CTCTGTTGCGCCGGCTGCTGAAGGTGGCCCGCTCCTCTTTCTATGCGTGGCTGGCCGGCGAGAAGACCCGGCGGGCGAAGCGGGCCGCAGACGACGCCCTGGCGCACGAGATCACCGTGCTGCACGTTGCTTCCCGCGGCGCCTACGGGGTGCCGCGGATCCATGCTGAGCTGCGCCGGCTCGGGCACCGGATCAACCGTAAACGCATCGAGCGCGTCATGCGCGAGCGTGGCATCGTCGGCGCGACCCGGCGCAGGCGGCGGTCGCTGACGCGGCCGGCCAAGAAAGCCGTGCCCGCGACGGACCTGCTCGGGCGAAACTTCACCGCCCCGGCTCCCGGGATGAAGCTCGTCGGTGACATCACCTTCATCGCCACGGGTCTGCTGCACGATCGGGTGACCTGACCTGCCCCACCTCTCAGGTTCCAGTTCTGCTGGCTAAGGCCTGTCCCGCAAAGTCTTCCCGGAGACCCGACGTGTCGCCCGGGCGAGGGCTCTGCCATGATCGCCTGTCGATGAGAGGGGCTGTGATGGCCATCGACGAGCGACCTGACCCGGTGCAGATCATCGCGAGAGTGGGGACGGGCTTCTCCGCGGAGCAGCCCGAGCGAGCGATCCAGGTGTGGATGCATCTCGCCACGAAGGCCGGTTGGGATGTCAGCCGCGTCGACGAGGCTTCCGTCGACCTGGACGCTGGCGAGTGCGGGATCGTCGACGTAGAAGGCCTTCGATACCTGGTGCGGCGGGGCCGAAGGGTGCGTCGGACTCTCTATGACGACAGCGGTGGAAGACTTACTCAGCGACCGATCTTCGGCTTCGCTGCATGGGCGGAACCAGTGCTTTCCGCGGACAGCATCATCCCCTGAGGCCGGCACAAGGGTCTCGTGCTGCGTCTGGGACGATCTTGCTGTGGCTGGTGTGATCTCAGCGTCGGAATCCTCCTGGATAGCCCCGTTCACCGGGCTGAGCCCGCGAGCATTCGGAAAGCTGCTCACCCAGCTACGACGCGAGGGGGCCGATGCGGCACGTCCTGGGCGGCCGTGGTCGCTGCCGTTTGAGGACCGGGTGCTGCTCGTCGCCGCGTACTGGCGCACCAACCTGACTCTGCGACAGCTTGCGCCACTGTTCGGAGTCTCCAAGTCGGCGGCGGATCGGATCATCGACCACACAGGGCCGCTGCTGGCACTACACCAGCGCCAGCGGTTCCGTCGCGGCACTGCATGCACAACCTGCTCCAGGCCGCGTAGCCCTCTCACGCCGCCCCGAACCTCGGCAACACCGACCCCTCAAAGATCAATTACGGGACAGCCCTTAACTGACGGCCTTCACGAAAGGCTGCCGGACATGCCCGCGCCTATCCCGCTGAGTTCCGCGCCCGCGCCATCGCGTTGGTGCGGGCAGGAAAAGAACAGAAGCAGACGGCCGTTGACCTCGGCATCCATCCGGTCACGTTGTCGAAGTGGTTGCGCCAGGACGACATCGACAACGGCCGGCGCCCTGGCAGGGTCCCGGAGGAGTCCGCAGAGCTGCGTGCAGCGCCGCGACGGATCCGCGAGCTGGAAACCGAGCTCGAGATCGTCCGCAAGGCCGCCAAGTTCCTCGGCGAGGACAAGCCGGCCCCAAAAGGCTCTACCCGGTGATCGACCGTCTCGTCGATGCCGGGGCACCGGTCGACCGATGCTGCCGGATCCTCGGGGTCGCCCGGCAGAACTACTACAAACACAAGCGCACCCCGACCACACCGCGGCAGCTGCGACGGGAGTGGCTGACCGGGCTGATCCGGGAGGTCCACGTCGCCTCACGCGGCACCTACGGCTACCGCCGCGTCCACGCCGAGCTCACCCTGGGCATGGGCATCCAGGTGTGCTCGAGGACCGTGTCGGTACTGATGACGCAGGCCGGGATCTACGGACTGCCCGGACCGGTGCGGATCAAGCGCCTGCGGGGTGTCGTCACCGCCGATGACCTGGTCAACCGGAAGTTCCATCGGCTGCGTCCCAACGAGCTGTGGGTCACCGACATCACGCAACACCGCACCAGAGAAGGGTGGGTGTACTGCGCGGCGGTCCTGGACGCGTTCAGCCGCAAGATCGTGGGCTGGTCGATCGACTCCAGACAGGACTCCACCCTCGTGGTCAACGAGTTAGACATGGCCCTCCGTAACCGGCGCCCCGAACCGGGCGGGATAGTGCACGCCGATCACGGCACCCAGTTCGCCTCCTGGGTCTTCGGGGAAAGGATCCGCTCCGCCGGGCTGCTGCCATCGTTCGGCACGGTCGGCGACGGCCTGGACAACGCGATGATGGAGTCGTTCTGGTCCTCGATGCAGATCGAGCTGTTGAACCGCAAACGGTGGAAGACCCGGGTCGAGTTGGCGAACGCGATCTTCGAGTACATCGAGGTCTTCCACAACCGACAGCGGCGCCACTCAGCACTGGGCTACCGCACCCCGATCGAGTACGAACTACTCTCCGAGCAAGACATCATCCCCGCCGCCAGTTAGCCACCGCAGCTGGAACCCAAACCGTGGGGCAGGTCAACCTGTCACCCAAACCTGCAGCAGACCCCCACCGACGAGGGCTGGCTCCACCTGGCCACCTGGCTCGATCTGGCGACCCGCGAGATCATCGGCTACTCCATGGCTGACCACCACCGCGCCTCCCTGGTCGTCGACGCGCTGGCCATGGCTGCCGGACGCGGCTGGCTCCAGCCCGGCTGCATCGCGCATTCGGACCGCGGCAGCGAATACACCTCCGACGAACTCCGCCGCGAAATAAGGCGGTTGGGACTGCGGCAGAGCATGGGACGCACCGGCTCATGCTTCGACAACGCCGCCGCCGAGTCGTTCTTCGCACTACTGAAGGAAGAGATCGGCACTCGCTGCAGGCCGGACCGGGCGAGTGCCCGAGCAGAGATCTTCGCCTTCATCGAGACCTTCTACAACCGACGGCGATTGCGGAAGCATCCACTCTGGGGCTACCTCACCCCACTGGAGATCCGGCAGCGTCACGAGCAAGGACACGCCCTCGCGGCGTAAGCATCAAGTGTCCAAGATCATGGGGAAACTTCAGAGCCGCTGGTAACGACGGCCTGAGCCGTGACAACCGAGGGACCGGCAACGGACAACGCCCGTTCGGCAAGGGCGTTGTCCGTTGCCGTCGTTCAGCTGGCGACCAACGGCGCCCCGACACGGAACCGGCTGCCATTGCGCGCGCCGAGCCGGGCAGCGAGAGCCACACGACGCGCCTGCGCATCTGCGCTGAACTCGACACTCGACTCGGCAAGCCGTGCATCCTGCTGCCACCGGTAGCGGAAGAACACAGCCACACGGTGCTCGCCGCTGCCGATCGGCACGTCAACGGTCCCCCAGCGGGCAGGGAACTCACGCCCGTCCACCTCGACAACAGGCCGGATCAGCAGATGATGGAACCACGCGGCTGACAAGGACGGTTTGACCGTCACCGCCAAAACTGCCCCGTTACCATTCATGAGTTGATCGTAGCAACGCAGCCCAACCACCACACCCGCTCACGCCCGGAATGCGGATGGCTTCTATGACCTTCTCCGGGTCCAAGCCTGGTGCACGTCACCCGGCGCAGCGGCACCGCCATCGCCCGCGATCCGACCTCCGGGCCTGCCGGAGGCGGACTTCCTTCCCGGCTGGACAGCCCGGCTGATAACGCATCTTGCAGAGGCGCTGGCCCAGGGGTGCCCACCAAGGACAGCACCGGCCACTGCGAGGCCGCCCTGGCGGCCCTCAGCCCCCACACTCCGACCGAGAACTGACAAGGACCTGAAATGGGTGCCTTAACCGCGATCCAGTCCGCAGTGTCGATCCTCCTGGTCGCCCTGGCCTGGTGGATGCCCCGGGCCGTCAAGCCCACCCTGCCCCTTGGCGTACACATCCCCCACAGCCGCGGAGAGGACCCTGTCGTCCTGCTGGAGACGCACCGCTCCCAGCGCAGCGTCCTGGCCGGTGGAGGAACCGTCGCTGTCCTGGGGATCGCCCTCACGCTCCTGCTGAGGACGCCCCTGGCCGTCACTGTGTCCACCATCGCCGTGCTCGCCGTGCTCGCCGGCCGCTACTACCGCTCCCACAGCGCGCTGAGCAGAATCAAGGAAGAAGGCGGCTGGTACGCCGAGCGCACCCAGAGCGTCGTCGCCGACACCTCCTTGCGCACCGACCCCGTGCGCCTGCGCGCGCGGTGGCTCGCTCCGGCCCTGGGCATCCTGGCTCTCACCGCCGTCGTCGGCATCCTGCGCTACCCCCACCTGCCCGCACGCCTGACCACCCACTACGGCACCTCGGGCGCCGACCGCACCGATCCCACCTCAGTGGGCACAGCCTTCCAGACCGTGTTCGTCCAGGCCGGCGTCACCGTCGTCGTTCTGTTGCTGACCCTGCCGTCCGTACAGGGCCGCCCCGAACTCGAGGCCGCACGTCCCCACACAACAGCCGAGCAGCACCGCCTCTTCCTCACCCGGACGCTGCGCGGCACGACCACCAGGACCAGGACTACTGGGCCCATCACCACAGGCATCACTGTGGGGACGGCCTGATCGGCCCTGGGGGTGTAGGCGAGAAGTACTACTTGTTCCTCGACCGTAGCGGCACACCTGACCGGCTCGGATGACCCTGATATCCACTGTCATGGAGACCACGCCACACCGCTCTGACCTGCAAGAAAAGGCCGATCACCGGTACGTCCCGCCACGCGGGAGGGGAGCCCGAACTTTTTTCCCGGCGTCCCGCCGTGCGGGAAGCGGCTCCGGCCGACGAGCCAGTGTCATCGCTCTCCAGCAGTTCTCCAGCAGTTCTACCAGGTGGAGGGAACCACCGGCCCCCGGGCGATCAGGACGTCAGCTTTGTGGTGCCAGCCGAGGGAGGAATAGAGACGCTGTCCTTCCTCGCTGGCAATGAGAAGACCAGTACGGGCGCCCTGGGACACGGCCGCCTGCGCCAGAGCGCTCATCATCGCGCGGCCCAGGCCGCGTCGGCGGTGCGCTCCGTCCGTCTCGATGCGATCGGCGATCGCATCACCGCCGACCACGGCAATGGAGCCGCGCGCTGCCACCTCCCCGGAGGGGGCATGAAGGGAGACGACCGTGACTGGTCCCTCCGTGCGCACCTCGCGCTCGTACGGCGCGGCAGGCGCGTGCTGCGGGTGCCCGGTCAGATCGGTCGTCATGAACCACTCTGACCGCTTGAGCAACTCCAGTCCGGCGGCGCCGACGATGGCTTCGACTGTGCCTGGGCGCAGCGTAGGCACAGTGAGCCAGGTGATCTGCCGTGCGGCGGCGACGGCTGCCGCCAGCCGTGCCACGGACTCGGACTCCTCGTCCGCACGCAGCGCGAACACCTCTACCTCGCGGCCGGGTTGGTCGCACTTGAACCGCAGGCCGTCCCCGGCGGGCTCGACCGGCTCGGCCTCGGGCAGAGAGCGGGCGACGGTCCAGCCGTCCAGCCAACGTCGTATTAGCCCTGATTCGATCTTCCTCATCCGGCGATTAGAGCATGACCGCAACCGGTGGGCCGGCGAACAATCGCCTGGGACTTCGACAGCTGCGTGACGCCGAGGGACTCGGCAAGTTTCTCGACGCGGCGGGTTGAGACACCGAGCAGGTAGGCGGTGGCGACCACCGAGACCAGGGCCTGCTCGGCCCGGCGTCGTCGTTCCAGTAGCCAGTGCGGGAAGTAACTGCCGGACCTGAGCTTGGGGATGGCGAGTTCGACGGTGCCGGCGCGGGTGTCCCACTCGCGCGGGCGATATCCGTTGCGGTGGTTGACTCTTTCGTCGCTGACCTGCCCGTATTCGGCGTTACAGAGGGACCCAGCGGCAGAGGCACTGCGCGCCTGGCGCGCGAGTCCTCGCCCCCAACCGCCGGCGGAGCAGGACTGGCCCACCCCGTCGGCGTTGCGGTACGGCTCATGGCCTCCCACCGATGTCCCATCGGCAAGCGCGGCCGCGAATGCCCTGACCCACGGTGCGAAGACGGAGTCATCATTGACACCAATCAGTCATGCCCCCGCTGCGTCGAACACCGACGCGATCACCGCACCGGAGCCGCCGCCCAACCGAGTGCTGCCACTCGCCAGGGCAAGAGAAAACGACGGCCTGAATGTCACGACTGCGGTAGGCCCATGGTTGGTCCGGCGCACCCCGACGGCATCTGCCGCGACTGCAGACAAGCCATGGGAAGTGCACCGAACAACATGCGACGAGCCGTGTGACGGCGGCAGTCTGCGTCGTTTCACCGTCCGGCTGGCGGCGCGGTGCGGAGGCCAGCCCGTCATTGGTGTTCGCCACGATCAGCTCGCGCTGGAGCTCTGCCAGTACGGACAGCATCCCGAACATGGCGCCGATCGCGGCACCGAGCCCCATCGGCTCGCGGCCACGCCGGACCACCTGGGCCGTGCGCGGCTTCGGCTGCGCCGTCGCGGCACGGCCGCCGCCGTTCTTTGCGCCGCCACCTTGGCAGCGCAGGGCAACGTGGGCCAGGTCGACGCCGCTGAACTGCGGGTTCTCGGTCATCACGCCGCCTACCGGGCTGAGCAGAGCCCGGGCCGGTCGCTCGATGGCCGGCGGTCGGCGGCGTATCTGTTCTAGATGTGGGCCCGGCGGGGGCGGTGCACTGTGTGCGGATCAGCGGGCGATCGAGATCGCGAAGGGCGCGAATCCCCTGGACCGAATCACGTGCGGGACGAACAGTATCGCGGCCTCCGTGGCGCGGGCGGTCTGGATCCCGCCGAGATCAGTGATCCACTCCTTGTGCCAGCCGAGGTTGATGAGCAGTTCACGGACGGTCTGCTTGGCCTGCGGGTCGTCGCCGGAGAGGAAGGCGTCGGGCGCCTGGGTGAGCGTGGCCGGTGCGGTCATCACCGGGAAGAGCATGGTGTTGAGTGTTTTGACGACGCGCGTTTCGGGGAGCGCTTCTTGGAGTTGCTCGGCGAGGCTCGAGCCGGGGTAGATCAGGTCGGCGGGCAGTCCGTCCGGTCCGTCGACGGTGGCGTTGGAGACGTCGACGAGGATCTTGTCGCGCAGTTCCTCGCGCAGAGCTGCGAGCCGGTCCAGCGAGCCGGCTCCCGGGGTGGCGTTGATGACGATGCGGGCTGTCCGGGCAGCGTCGGCGGCGGAGCCCGGCGCGCGGTCCGCCACGGTCACCTCATGCCCTGCCCGGGTGAGGGCTGTGGCCAGGTTGCCGCCGACGCGGCCGTTTCCGAGAACTGCGATCGTGGTCATGCTGATCTGGTCCTTCCGTGCGTGCAGGTTGTGGTGCGCGGTCAGCGTGAGAGCGTGGCGACGGCCTCGGCGTGGACGCCGGGCGCGGCGGCCAGGAGGCTCTCGCTCTGCGGGGTCCAGGGGCGGCCCTCGGCGTCGGAGATCTGTCCACCGGCCTCGGTGACGAGCAGCGCCCCGGGCAGCAGGTCCGCGCGGGCGCCGGCGAACTGCCAGAAGGCGTCGATCCGGCCGGCGGCCACGTTCAGCAGGTGCAGGGTCGCGGGCACGGCGGTGCGGACGACGAGCGCGTCGAAGAGCATCGCGGTGATCGAGGAGCCGACGCGCCGCACGACCTTCTCGTCCTCGTCCGGCCGGGCCTGGCTGGTGGCCACGATGCTCAGGCCGAGGTCCCCGGTCTGGGAGACGTGCAGCGGCCGGCCGTCGAGGTGGGCGCCCGCGCCGGTGAGCGCGGTGTAGGTCTCGCCGGTCAACGGCAGGTGCACCGCGGTGAGCACCGGCTGGTTCTCACGCACGAGGGTCGCGGTCACCGCCCACTCCGGCAGGGCGTGCAGGTGGTTGACGTTGCCTTCGGCCGGATCCACGACCCACCATTCGCCGGCCGGCAGCGCCCCGCCGTCCAGTTCGTCCTCCACCCAGCCGGCGTCCGGGCGCAGGCGCGTGAGGCGGGGGCGCAGGATGTCGAGGGCCATCTCGTCGTTGGCGGCGAGCGCGCGCATCAGCTCTTCGCGGGTCTGGTAGCGGACCACCTCGCCGAAGCGCTCGCGCAGCGCCGAACCGGCCGCGCGCACGGCGATCGCGGTCTGGCCGAGCAGGTCGGCGTTTGCGGCGGCGACGTCAGTGGTTTCGGACATGGTGAACTCCCTTTTGAGAAGGAGGTGATGGGGCCGTTCGAGCCGAACCGTGCGCCCTGGTCTCGAAGGTATACAGCCCCTTGATTAACTTCAAATGCATGTAAAGCACGGCTAGGATTACTCACATGCAATTGGATTTGAACCTGCTGGCCGCGCTCGACGCGCTGCTGGAGGAGGGCAGTGTGGCCGGGGCGGCCGCACGTCTGCATGTCACCGCCCCCGCGATGAGCCGGAGCCTGGGCCGAATCCGGCGCACGACCGGGGATCAGATCCTGGTGCGCACCGGCCGCACGATGACCCCGACGCCGTACGCGATCGCCGTCCGGGAACAGGTGCACGAGCTGCTGCACCAGGTCCAAGGGGTGCTGGCACCGAGCCGTGAACTCGATCTGGCAACGCTGGAGCGCACCTTCACACTCCGCTGGCACGATTCCCTGGTCGCCTTGAGCGGCCCCACACTGCTCTCGGCCGTGCGTGAAGAGGCGCCGGGCGTGCGATTGCGCTTCATCGCGGAATCCAGCATCGACACCCCCGAGTTGCGGCGCGGCGATGTCGACCTGGAGGCGAACGCCCACCGCCCGAGCGCACCGGACATCCGTGCCGAGAACGTGGGCGAGACCCGTCTCGTCATCGTCGTGAGGCAGGGGCACCCCCTCACTCGCGTCAGGACCGTCACCGCAAAGCAGTACGCCGCCGCTGAGCACGTCACCGTCTCGCGACGTGGAAACCTCAGCAACGCCCTCGACGACGCCCTCGCGCGGCTCGGCCTCACCCGCCGCGTGGTGGCGACCGCGCCCACAGAAGCGGCCGCGCTGGAGTTCGCGCGCGGCTCCGATCTCCTGATCAGCGTCCCCGAAGCCACCACACGGTCAGCGGTCGCCGACCTCGGCCTGGTCGTGCTCCCCCTCCCGCTCGAACTGCCGTCGGCACCGATATACCTGTCATGGCATCAGCGCTACGACACCGACCACGCCCACGCCTGGCTGCGCGGGCTGGCGCGAACCGCGCTGGCCATGGGCGGAGCGTCGTCGTAGTCGACGCCGTCCGGCCGCTTCACCCCTTCAACGTCAGCAGCGGCTGTCCGTGCGGGTGCTGGCCGTGAGGGCGGCCAGACCGACGCCTGCGGCTCACGATCGCGGACCTGTGGGCTCTGCTCGCTCGGTCGGCTCTTGGCCGGTGAGCAGGTTGAGCAAGTGGGCGTTGTCGCCGAAGATGAGCTGGTGGTTCTTGTCGGATTCGGCGGCGAACCGGGCGCTGCGGGAAAAGAGAGCCTGCTCGTACTCCGCAAGGTCGGCTTCGATGTCGTCGGGGTGTGTGGCGATGACTTCGCCGGCGCACTGACCGTTGACCCGTTTCAAGAGCCGCCCAGGTCGTCGCCCCTCAGATGCACCGTGTAGTCGACCCCGTACTCCTCAGCCTGGCGTGCCATGGCGGTGGCGTACTCGGTGCGTGCCTGGAGGTCTTCGTCGCTGATGGGCGGGTGTACAGGGTCGGTGGGCTGGGCGGGCCACAGCTGGATCAGGTGGCGCTCGCCGCGGTCCCCGATGCCGGCGAAGTCATCCTCGTCGAGAAGGGCTTCAGCGCCCCGCGCCCACGATGAGACGATTAGCGTGACGCTCATGGCTGTTGGGCTCGCCGACGAACGCCGAGCCGGTGAGAACTGGTTCCGTACCGCCGCCGTTGTAGTTGCCGTTGAAGCGGTGGAGCGACAGGCTGTCGACTGCCAGACAGCCCTGCGGACACGGCTGCCGGCCGACGGCGAACCGGAGGTTGCCGTCCTTGACGGCGGCGACGACCTGCTCGTCCAGGCCGAAGGTGGCGACCCTGGCCACGCTGCCCGCGTCCTCCTCGGACTCGACGGCGGTGCCCGCAGACAGCTTCAGGCCGTGCTGCCGCGGATCCTCCGGGAACCACACGCCCCGGAAATCCGGGGCACTGCCGATCCTGGCTCCGCCCCGGCGGTGGGCATCGCCGCCGCAGACCGGGGTGCGGCTGGAGGAGGGTTTCCGGGTTTCTCGATCCCCGACCGCGGATGAGCCGTCCCGACGCGGTCAGGCAAGCGTACGCATCTTCCGGATGGAACTCGTCCACAGTGCCAGCGGTGGCAGAATGGCGACAGCGCCGATCAGCCAGAGCGCGTCGCGGGTGCCTGCCCATGCGGCCACGCCGCCGGCGACGAGGGAACCGACCGGCACCGCGCCCCAGGAGATGAAGCGCACCGTGGCCATCACCCTGGGAAGGAGTTCCGGTGGTGTCACGCTCTGGCGGTGCGTGCGGGTCAGGATGCTCAGCACGACGACGCCCATGGTGAAGACCGTGTTCCCCAAGCCGAACAGGAGTAGTCCCGGGCCCCCGAAGCTCAGCGGCAGCAGCACGAGGGCCGCCGCTGCGGTGAGCGTCGCCCAACGGATCGCACAGGCGCTGCCGAACCGGTTGGCGAGTCGCGGTGTCAGCGCGGCTCCGAGCAGACTCCCCAGGCCGTCAGTGGCCATCACTACGCCGACCAGGCTGACGGGAGTGCCGAGCGTGCGCACCAGGAAGAGCGGTGTCAGGGCAATCAGCGCACCACACACGAAGTTCACCAGCGTGGCGGCGATGACGCACGGTCCGATCACACTGTGCCGGGTGACGTAGCGCCATCCTTCCTTTATCTGCAACCACGGGGAGCCGGCGGTTCCCACGGCTCGGCTGTCCTTCGGGCGCGGCATGGTCCACAGAATGGCTGCTGACACGAGGTAGCTGACAGCGTCGACCAGAAGGCTGGACGCGGCGCCGCAGAACCGGACGAGCACGCCGCCGAGCGACGGACCGCCGAGCTCGGTCACCGCGCTGGAGCCCGACAACAGACTGTTGCGGGCTGTCAGTTCCTCCTTGCTCACGATCGCGGGGAGGAAACTGGAGTTTCCGACGTCGAACACGACACCGGCCAGGCCGGTCACCAAGCTGACGGCGATGAGCTGCCACAGGTGAAGAATCCCGAGTACCGCGGAGAGCGGTACCCATGCCATGGCCACCGCCCGGATCAGATCCATGGCAATCTGGGTCCCGCGCAACGGGAGCCGCTGGACGATGACGCCGGCGGGCAGTCCGATCAGCAGCCAGGCGAGAAAGCGTGCGGCCGGCAGCAGACTGACCTCGAAGGCGGTGGCGTGGAGCGTCTCGATGGCGACCAGGGGCAGCGCGACGGTGGTGACGGCGTCACCGACGCTGCTGGCTGTCGATGCGGTCCAGTAGCGCCAGAACACGCCCACATTTCTTGTTTCGCGGGACCCTGTTTCTCTGCTTAAGCCGGTGTGAGCCATTGCCACCTCTGGACGACGCGACTGGGAAATTAGAGCTGCCGTGACAGGGGTAGGCCCGCTCCGGACCTCCCGGCCTCGGTGGGCACGCGGTTGCAGGCGAGAATAGCCAACCGGCCTGCGGCGGATTTTACTTGCAGAGGCGCACTCGGGTTGGATCGGACTCAACTGTCGGGGTTGAGTTGGTCCCGAGCACGCAGGCCGTAGTGGATCAGATCCCGCGCTTGAAGTGCAGTAACGCGCGTCACACTCTTCAGCGGAACGCCCGGTTGATCACCTTTCATGCGGCTCGAACAGGTGACATCGAGTCAGGCAACCGGCATTTCCACCGCAACGGCCCCAGAAGCGGGTTGTATCGGGCGGTAAAGCATGGTGGTTACGTGCCTCGAGCGGATTGATGGTTGTAGCCCAAGAATGCCGCCGTTATGCTCAAGGACTGATCAACGATCTTGGTCTGGATTGGCAGGGCATCTGACTCTCGGGGCTTTCGCCGGGAAACGGTGCTCTGCTCGAGTCGGGCCGGGACGACGTTCACAAGGGGGAGTGACATGTCTGAAGGGCCGACGAGCGAATCGCCCGCCGCATTCGCGTGGCCGACCCGCAGTCGGGTCAGAACCACACACCTGCTCGCGGCCAAGGCGGCCGGCCACCGCTGGGCCATGCTCACCAGCTACGACCAGTACACCGCCGCCCTCTTCGATTCCGCGGGCATCCCCGTGCTGCTGGTCGGCGACTCGGCAGCCAACAATGTGCTTGGCCACGACACGACGATACCGGTGACGGTGGATGAAATGCTGCCGTTCGTCCGGGCGGTGACACGCTCCGCTCAGCGTTCCCTGGTGGTGGCCGATCTGCCCTTCGGCTCCTACGAGGGAGGCAGGAAGCAGGCACTGCGCACGGCCGTCCGCTTCCTCAAGGAGGGCGGCTGTCAGGCCGTGAAGCTGGAGGGCGGACGCGACATGGCGCCGCAGATCGCGCAACTCGTACGCTCGGGCATCCCCGTGATGGCACACATCGGGTTCACTCCGCAGAGCGAGCACCAGTTGGGGGGCTACAGGGTCCAGGGGCGTGGCGACGGTGCCGAAGCCCTGCTGACTGACGCTCAGGCCGTCGTCGAGGCAGGGGCGTTCGCGGTGGTGCTGGAAATGGTGCCCGCACAGCTGGCCAAACAGCTGACCGCCGAGCTGCCGGTCCCCACCATTGGCATCGGCGCGGGCGCCCATTGCGATGCGCAGGTCGCGATCTGGCAGGACATGGCCGGCCTTCGGACAGGGCGGCCGCTCAGGTTTGTGAAGCGGTACGCCGACATGGCCGGGACTCTCGACCGTGCGGTGCGAGGGTTCGCTGCCGACGTCCATGACGGGGCTTTCCCAGGGCCGGAGCACTCGTTCGAATGACCGGCGGATTCGCCGAGCAGGCGCCGGCGAACAACGTCACAGGCGAGGGAGGGCACGGCGCGGCGAACTCACGTCGCGAGGCCCCGCCCGTGACGGGCCGGCCAGCCGTGCGACGCACAGATGATTCGAGGAACATCATGTCCGTAGTCGCCCATCCCCCCAACGAGCAGCCTCGGGCCTGCCGTCGCAGTCCGGTACCGGCGGAGGAATCCCAACCGGTCCGGCCGGGTGTCTTCGAGGACGGTACATGGCGGCACGGGGAGCTGGCCCACGAGGTGCACAGCCCCTACGACGGCCGTCTCATGGCCGTGGTGAGCCATGCTTCGGCGAGTGAGGTGCCGCGCGGGCGGAGGCCGGTGCGGGGTCTTGCCGCCGCCGACCGCGCGCGCATTCTGCGCGCCTGTGCCGCAGGGTTCGAGGCCCGAAGGCCGGACGTCGCCGCGTGCGTCTCCGCCGAGATCGGAATGCCGGTGACCGATGCCGAGAAGGAGGTCGACCGGTCGGTCCGCTGGCTCAACCTGGCGGCAGAAGCCGTACATCATTTCAATGGCACCTCGACGGTGCTGTCCGGCCCCGACGGCGACCGGCTGTCGGTGACCACGCCGCAGCCGTTCCGCCGAGTCATGGCGATCACGCCGTACAACCGTCCGCTGGCCCAGCTGATCGTCAAGGTGGCTCCGGCCATGTTGGCAGGCACGCCGATCATCCTCAAGCCGTCGGAACGGGCGAGTGCCAGCGCGGTGCTCGCGGTCGAGGTACTGCTCGAATCCGGATACCCGCCCGAGTACATCTCGCTCTGGACCGGCGGGCCGGAGGTGGCCCAGGCATTACTCACCGACACCGGAGTGGACTTCGTGGCGTTCACCGGCAGCGCGCGGAGCGCGTGGGCCGTCGCCGCGGCGGCCGGGCCGCGGCCCGGCTGTTACGAACTGGGTGACGTGGGAGCCCTGATCGTCTGCGAGGACGCCGATCTGGCGGCCGCCGCACGCACGGCCGCACAAGGCGCCTTCAGCAATGCCGGCCAGTCCTGCCGCGGGGTCAAGCGCATCCTGGTCGCGGACAGCGTGGCCGACGAATTCGGCCGGCTGCTCGTCGACGAGACCGCCGCCTGGCGGGTGGGCGACCCCGCCGCGCGCACCACCCGGATCGGCACGCTCATCGACGCGGCCGCAGTGGAGCGGGTGCATTCGGCCGTGGAGGCGGCGGTCCTCGGCGGCGCCTGCGTCGTGGCCGGCGGCGAACAGCGGGGGGCGCAGTACTGGCCCACCGTCCTCGCCGGTGTCGATCCCGGTGCCCAGCTGGTCACCGAGGAGTTCCTTGCGCCGCTGGCCCCCTTGATCCCTTTGCCGGACCGTTCTCTCGACGAACTGCCCGACACCTACTCCGGCGGCCTCCAGGTCGGCGTCTTCACCCGCGACCTCCAGCGTGCCATGAACCTCGCGCAGAGATTGCCGGTCGGGACGGTGGTCGTCAACGACGGCCCCCAGTACGACCATCCTCTGGCCCCGTTCGGAGGAGTGGGGCACAGCGGTCACGGACGAGAGAGCGTGCTGGCGTCCGCACGCAACATGTGTTTCTCGAAGACGATCGTCTTTCCCGCCCCGACCGAAGGACTTCGATGACCACCGGTGTCACCGTCAACCTGCTCCCCGACGGCGGTCTTGAGCGGCGAGAGCATCCCTTACTGCCTCCTCGGCAGGGTGGTGCGCTGCTCGCCATCGAGCGGGCGAACGTGTGCGGCAGCGATGTCCACCTCTGGCGCGGCGGGCACCCGACCCTGCACGACTGCGTGCTCGGGCACGAGTTCGTGGGACGGATCGTCGACACGGGGGGTGTACCGCTGTACGACGCGCGGGGCGAACGGCTTGTCGAAGGGGACCGGCTCGTCTGCTCCTATTTCCGGGTGTGCGGTAACTGCGTGATGTGCCTGGCGGGCCGTACCCGCCTGTGTGAGCGCGCCTACGACTCCTGGGGCCGCTCCAGCCTTGAGCAGCCGCACTTCCGCGGCGCGTTCGCGAGCCACTATCACCTGCATCAGGAGCAGTTCAGGGTCAAGGTGCCGGCCGAGGTGCCCAGCGCGCTCGCGGCCCTGGCCAACTGCGCACTGGCACAGGGGATCGCGGTCGTCGACACGATCAACCCCGACCTGCTGGCGGGTCCGTGCCTGGTCATCGGTGCCGGTGCGCTGGGCCTGTCGGTTCTCGCGGGTGCACCTGCCGGAACGGTCTGGGACGTCTACGACCGCGTTGCCGCACGACGAGCGAATGCGGAGCTGTTCCCGACCGCCCGCGCCATCGACACGCTGCCCTCGGTGACGGGAACGCTCGACGGTGCCTACGACGTCGTCGTGGTCGCGGCCGGAACGCCCGAGGCGTTCGAGACCGCCCTGGAGCAGGTACGTCCGGGCGGCCAGATCGTGATGATGGGCATCATCAACACCCGTCCCACCGACGTCGTGTCCATCCGGCCGGGGGTGTTGACACGCAAGGGGGTCACCGTCTCCAGCGTGATCCGCTACGACCAGCGCCAACTCCTCGCCGCCGTCGACCTCCTGTGCGGGCCGACCCCGCTGAGACTGCTCCCGTTGGCCGAATTCGGGCTGGATTCGGTCGCGGACGCCCTGGCCGCGGCCGAGCGCTGTGAGAGCGGGCGAGTGAGCCTCGTACCGGGCATGAACGGAGAACTCCGTTGATGGGCGAAGCGTTGGAGGGCCTGGCACGGGACTGTGAAGCCGCTCTGACCGCTGAGATCGAGGCCGGTCGCATCGGCGGGGGTGCAGCCTGTATGCGCGACATCGCGTCCGGCGGGCAGCGGACAGTGTTCGTGGGACGAAATGCGCCGGCTGGTCCTCCGGTGTCCCTGGACAGCATTGTCCGCTTGTATTCGATGACCAAGCCGATGCTCGCGACTCTGACGTTGCGTCTGATCGACACCGGCCGGCTCCCCGGCCTCGACATGCCGGTGGCGGAGCTCGCGCTCGGTGTCCAGGGATTACAGGTCCCTGCCGCGATGACGCTGCGCCACCTCCTGACCATGTCCTCCGGCCTGGCCGGATCGAAGGAACACGAGCGCATGCAACAGGTGTACCGGGCGGCCGGTGTCCTGCCGTTCGACTACACCGACCGCGGATACGACACGGACGAGACCGACTTCCTGCGCCGCCTCTTCGCCTGTGAGCTGTCCGCCGCACCGGGCACCCAGTGGGAGTACGGGCGCTCGGCCGACGCGGCCGGCCTGCTGATCCAGCACTACCTCGGCACACCGCTCGACGTGCTCTTCAGCCGGTATCTCTTCGAGCCGCTCGGGATGACGTCGAGCGGATTCTGCCTTCCGCCGGGCCTCGCACCTGACCTGGTGCTCCAGCCGCCGGTCGATCCACCGACCGGCGAGCGGCTGACCCGCCTCGATCGCACGTGCGGATTCCGTTCCGCGGGCAGCGGTGGGCTGGCGAGCCTGCGGGACTACCTGACCTTCCTCCAAGCCGTGTTCTTTCCCGAACCGGACTCCGGCCTCCTCAGCGAGTCCGCACGCGCGGAGTTGCTCTCGGACCAGATAGCCGGGCTGCACGACACCGGACCCGACTACATTCCCGGCCCCGACTGGGGATTCAGCCTGAATTTCGGCATCTCGCCGAGGCACTGCGGACCCGATGACGCTCGCCGCCTCGCCTGGCTCGGTCGAGCGGGCACCAGTTTCATCGTTGATCTGGAGAAAAAGTTGATCCTGCTCTTCGCTGCGCCCTCGTACGGGCGGACGAGAATTCTGCAAGCCATGTTCGCGGACCTCGCGGACAGGCACCTGCCGCAGGTGGCGAGCACCCGATGAAGACACCACCCATCGTCGCGTTCATCGGGCTGGACGGCGCCGGAAAGAGCACACAGATCGAGCTGCTGAAGGTTGCCTACGAGGCTCGTGGGCTCTCGGTGTTCGTCCACCCCAACCCGAGCCTGCAAGGACTCTCGGCCCGCCTCGACAAGGTGGCCGTCGAGAACGGATACGCCGACCGGTTCGCCATGCTCGGACCCGACACCCACAAGGTCATGACCGCGGCGGTGAAGTGGATGGCCATGTCCTCCCTCGGCACCGCGCCCGAGGGTACGGACCTCATCATCGCCGACCGCTACGCGTACTGCCAGATCGCGGCCGCCGACGCACTGGGCGCCAGTAACCGGTGGCTGATCGAGGGCATGTTCAGCGGGCTGCCGGAGCCGACGCTCACGCTGTTCATGGACCTCGACCCGTCCATCTCCGTGGCCCGGGTCAAGGCCCGGGACCCGGAGGAATGGATCGACCACGCCTTCCTCACCCGGATGCGGGCTGCCTACGCCGCGCTGCCGCAGGCATCGGAGTGGGCATGGATCGACGCGGACGCGACGGTCGAGGAGGTACACCGTCGCGTTGTCGCGGCGGTCGAGGCGAAGCTGGGTGAACTCCGGTGAAGGTGGTCACCACAGCCCGGGAACTGGCCGCCGAGTGGGAGGCCGGACGCCGGGCGGGCGCCGTCATCGGCTACGTACCGACCATGGGAGCCCTGCACGAAGGACACCTGAGCCTGGTCGACCTCGCCCGCGAGGAGTGCGATCTGGTCATCTGCAGTATCTTCGTCAACCCGCTCCAGTTCGGCCTCGAGGAGGACTTCGAGTCCTACCCCAGGCCCGTGGAGCGCGACCTGAGTCTCCTCAGAGCCCGGGACACCGACGTCACGTTCCTGCCGAGCTGGACGGAGATCTTCCCCGGCCGCGAACGCGTCCTTCAGGACTTCGGAACGCACGTCTCGGTACCCCGGCTGAGCCACCAGTTGTGCGGCCGGTCCCGCGAGGGCCACTTCGACGGCATGGTCACCGAGAGCCTGCTCTTCCTGCACCTCGTACGGCCCGACCGCACGTACTGGGGGGAGAAGGACTTCCAGCAGCTGCGCATCATCGAGACGCTGGTCCGCGACATGCGTCTGCCGGTGACCGTGGTCCGGGGCGCCACCAAGCGCGAGGAAGACGGCCTCGCGATGTCGTCCCGCAACAAGAACCTCAGCCCCGAGGCACGGGTGGTGAGCCCCAACCTTCAAAGGGTCCTCAAGGACGCGCGGATCAGGACTCTGTCCGGCGAACCGTTGCCGGCGGTGCTGGCAGCCGCCCGGGAGGAGCTCACCTCCCTGGGCTTCGCCGTCGAATACCTGGTGGCCTGCGAAGAGGAGTCGCTGACCGAGGTGCCGACACTGGACGGCCCGGTCGCGGTGCGGCTGTTCGCCGCCGCGCGGCTCGACGGCGTCCGGCTGCTCGACAACATCCGTGTGACCGAGGCGAACCATGGCTGACCTGGCGACCGCACCGCTCGTCTACTCCTTCACCGATCACCGCGTGTACCGGCGGGAGTCACCGCTGGTCATCGCCGAGGGCGACGGCATTCGGATACGAGACACCGCCGGGAAGGAGTACATCGACGCACTGTCCGGCCTGTGGCACGCCAACCTCGGCTTCTCCGATGCGGAGCTGATCGAGGCCGCCACTTCGGCCTACGCGCGACTCCCGGCGTTCGCCTGCGCCTTGGGGCGAAGCAGCGCCGAGTCGGAGTCTCTCGCCCATGAGTTACTCGCCGCTTCCGGAGGGCATTTCACCTCCGTGTACTTCGCTGCCTCGGGATCCGAGGCGGTCGAGTCCGTGCTCAAGTTCCTCTGGCTGGCGAGCAACGCGAACGGAACTCCGTCCAGGAAGCTGGTCGTCACCAGGGACTCCGGCTTCCACGGCACCACCCTCGGCGCCGCCTCACTGGCCGGCATCACGAACCAGCACGCCGGATTCGATCTGCCGCTCCCCTTCACCGTCCGGGTGCCCCGGGTGCACTTCTACCGCGATCACCTCGACGGCGAGACGGAGGACGAGTACATCGACCGGATCCTCCGGACCACACGCAGGCGTATCGTGGCGGCGGGCCCGGAGAACGTGGCCGCCATGGTCGCCGAACCGGTCATGGCAGCAGGCGGCGTACTGGTGCCCCCCGACGGATACTGGCCCGCGATGGCCCGGCTGCTGGACGACCTCGGGATTCCCCTGGTGTCCGACGAAGTCGTCTGTGGGTTCGGCCGGCTCGGCCACCTTTTCGGCTACCAGCGCTTCGGCCTCCGACCCGCAGCGGTGACCGTGGCCAAGGGCATCACCGCGGGATACGCCCCCCTCGGTGCGGTCCTTCTCGGTGCGGACCTCACCGACTCCGTCGCCGCTGCCGCCGAGAAGTACGGCGTCCTCGGACACGGCTCGACCTACGGCGGTCACCCGGTCGCCGCGGCCGTCGCCCGCGCCAATCTGCGTGCCTTCCATGAGCGCGGCACCCAGCACCGCGTGGCCGAGCTGGAGGCGTCGCTGCGCGCGTCGCTGGAGAGTCTGCTGGACCTGCCCGTTGTCGGGGAAGTGCGGTGCGTCGGCGGTCTCGCCGCGGTGGAGCTGATGGCGGACGGAGCCGCCCGGCGCCCCTTCGACCCGGAGCGCCGCATCGGCCGGAGGGTCGCGGCCCGGGCCCGCGAATTCGGCCTGATCGTCCGGGATCTGGGGGACGTGTTGGCCCTCTGCCCCCCGCTGATCACCAGTGTGAGCGAGGTCAGCGAGATCGTCTCGAGGCTGCACAAGGCCATTACGGCCACCCTGGAGGAGAAGGCCTGATGGAAGTCCCGACCAAGGCCCAGGCCTGGGATCTCGTCCGCGGCAGCTACTGGAACTCGGGATACTACGGCGGACCCGCACCCGAACACGGGCCGGTGTTCAGGCGGTTGCTGCGCGCCGGCGCCCGGACCGCCGTGGTCGGCGCCAGCACCGTCTCGCTCTCCAAGGCGGCCCAGGAGGCCGGCTCGGATCTCCATGTCCTCGACTTCGCCCCCGGCATCCTGCGGGAAGCGGGCGAGTGGCTCGGGCTGGCCGAGGACCGGCGGTACCTCGTCGACGTCACCCGCCCGATACCCGAGCATCTGCGAGGCAGGTACGCACTCGCCCTCGGCGATCGCCTCGTGAACCGATTCAGCGCAGCCGACCTGCCCGGTGGTCTGCGCGGCTTGCGCGATCTGGTGGCTTCGGGCGGGACGCTCGCCCTCACCGTCCGGTTCGGCTGGTACGAGCGGGACCTGCAGATCCACGACGCCCTCTCCCCTGCCGAGCAGGAACTGTTCTGGCGGCCCGAGGTGGGCGAGGTCGATTATGCGGCGCTGCCCGACCGGGACATCCCCCTTCCCACCTGGGGAGGGATCTCCGGCCAGGTGATGCGCGACCACATCCGCGGCAGAGGGCGCGAAGCCCGGTTCAGCAAGGACGAACTGCTGCGGACAGTGGCCGACTTGGGAGGTCTGGACTGCGAGGACCTCATCGAGGCCGCGGACGGTACCGCGCTCGTCATCTTCAAGAAAGTGGAGCACCATGGCACTGCCTGACATGCCGCAGTCGATCCTTGCCGAGCCGGTCACCGACCACACGGTATGGATGGCCGCGGATCTGCCGGTCCCCGAAGGAGTGGTGCACGAGCTCACGCCGTCGCACCTTGACGAGATAGCCGTTTTCGGAAGGGCACTGCGCGCGGCGCCACTCCCACGCGAGGCGGAACGCGCCCACTGGCGCTCCCTGGCGCACGAGACCATGCCCGAGCTGTCCGGGCTGGCGCACGCGGCGGCCCACCGTACCGAGACCCACATCGGTACGGCGGTGATCCGCGGACTGCCGGTGGACGAACTCTCGCCGGACGAGATCCGCAGCCTCTACCGCGCTCTCGGCGCCGTGATGGGAACCGCCGTGTCGCAGAACACCCGAGGCGAGTTCATAGCCGACGTCCGCGATTACGGCAACGGTGGCCTGGACAACAGCGACGTGCGAGGTCACCAGACCACCGCCGCACTGCGGTTCCACTCGGACGACGGCGACCTCGCCCTTCTGCTCTGCGTACGGCCCGCGGAGAACGGCGGCACCTCTCTGATCGCCAGCGCCATGACGATCTACAACGAACTACTGCGGCGGGCACCGCACCTGCTGGGCCTCTACTACAACGGGTTCGTCTACGAGAACCGCGACGAAGAGGAACCCCCGGCCTACCGCAATGCCGTCTTCGGCTACTACCACGGGCAGCTGACCTGCCGGTACTTCCTGCGGGACTACGTCGACTCGGCCTGGACCAAGACGTCCGTCCCCGTGAGCGACCTGGAGCGCCACGCCCTCGACCTGTTCGAAGCGCTCGCGGCGAGGCCCGGGGCCGCCACCGAGTACGCGCTGCGCGCCGGCGATCTCCAACTGGTCAACAACAACGTCGTGGTCCACGCACGCCGGTCGTTCAGCGACGCCGCCGCCAGTGGCCGGAAGCGGCTGCTGCTGCGGCAGTGGGTCAATCTCGACGGAGGCCGGCAGTTCCCGACGACGCTGTGCCGCCACCGCTACGGGATGCGGAGGAAGCCCGATGACCGCGGTTGAGCACCGTCTGCTGATCACCGCCGATCTCCCCGGGCTCCCGGCCGTCCCGCCTGCGGGTCTGACCCTGGCCCTGTGGCCCGGCGGGGACCGCGACAGCCTCTTGCGGGCTGCGGCCGGCAGCACCGCGTTGCTGGTGACCGCCAACGAGCCGGTCGACGAGGCCCTGCTCCGGGCGGCGGGCCCGGACCTGCGTGTGGTGGGTACCTACTCCACAGGAGTGGACCACATCGCGGTGGAGGCGTGCCGGCGCGCCGGGGTACGGGTCGTCACCGCGGCGGGTGCCCTCGCACCGGCTGTCGCGGAGTACACGCTCGGCGCCCTGCTGTCCTGCGCCCGCCGGATCGTCGAGGCGGACCGGTTCGTCAGATCCGGCGCGGCCTGGCGCTGGGAAGCCGACGCCTTCCTCGGTACGCAGCTCCACGGCCGGCGGCTCGGTGTGCTGGGGCTGGGCGCCATCGGTGCGGAGGTGGCCGCACGGGCACAGGCCTTCGGCATGGAGGTGCACGGCCTCCTGCACCGTCCCGGCGCGCTTCCACCCGGCGTGATACCTCATCGGGAACTGGTCGACCTGATGCGGGTGAGCGACTTCCTGACCATCCATGTGCCGCTCACGTCCCGGACCGAGCGGATGATCGACAAGTCGATGCTCGTGGAAATGCCACCCGGGGCGGTGGTGGTGAACACCTCGCGTGGCCGGGTGGTGGATCAGGCGGCGCTCATCGAACTGCTGGAGGCCGGCCATCTCGGCGGGGCCGCGCTCGACGTCTTCGAGGACGAGCCGTTCGTCCCGGCCGAACTGCGTCGTAGTCCGCGGACGGTGCTCACTCCGCACATCGGCAGCGCCACCACGGTGGCTCGCCGGAGCATGACGGCCACGGTCCTGAGACGGATGGGCCGGGCTCTGCAGGAGTGAACGGCCCCGTGCCGGATCCGCTCGGACGGGCGGCGGCCCCAGAGCGCCGGCCCGGGGCCGCCGGTCAGTCGCCCAGCTGTTCCAGCAGGGCGAAGCCACTGCGGTCGAGCTGGTAGAAGACCTGACCGCCGAGGCGTTGCCGCCACACCACGCCCGCCTCCGTCAGCACCGCCAGGTGCTGGGAGACCGTGCTCTTCGCAAGGCCGAGGGACTGGGCGACCACGGTGGTAGTTTTCGGAACCTGAAGGGCCCTGATGACCTTCGCGCGACCGCCGCCGATCAGCAGGGCCAGGCGGTCGGTGCCCGGCTCGGCGGGTTTCTCGTTCTCGACGGTGTGGAGAAACCCGGTCGCCCTGGCCTGATAGGACATGGCTGTGACGTGCTCGTTCGAAGTGAAGATGCGCGTCACGGCGGAAAACATACTGGGGACGAACACCAGCCTGGACCGGTGGACGGTACGGGTGAGGTCAAGGTGGTAGGGGGCGGTCAGCCGGGGCTGCTGCCACAGCACACGACCCTCCAGTTCCGCCAGCATCGCCTCCGGTCCGTTGACGGCCAGTGTCCGTCCCCGGAAGAGGACCTCCTCCTCCAAAGAGGCGCGTATGGACGCCCAGTAGGGGCTTATCGCCCGGTTCCAGTAACTCTCGATCAGAGTGGCCGCACGCTCGTCCTCCCCGTCGTCGCTCTGCTGCCGCAGGAAGTCGAGTTCGTCCTGCAGCGAGGCTCGTGAGGGGTCGGGAACATATGCGTGAGCGTGGCGGAGGAACGGCGTCTCCTGCCGGTGGACCAGATGCACGACCGTATCCATCAGCTTCGGGGGTACCGAGCGCCGGGCTTGCCGTACCCAGCCCGCGTACGGCGATGGAACGGCCCCCCGATATCGCGCGAGGAGCGCCAGACTGCCGAGCGTCTCCCACAGCGGGCTGAGTGCCAGCCTGATCGAGCGCAGGCTCTCGTCGTCGAGGTCCAGGCGAATCATGACGACACGAGGAGGACAGTGGTGTGCGTCACCATGTGAAGATCCTGTTGTCGTCCTGATCCGCGAGGAACTCGACGACATCAACGAGCGCCTCCGCCTGATCGATGCCGTACTCCGTGGCGACCGCCTCGGCGACGGCCGTGACCGTCCGAGACCCGTCGGCCAGACGGTAGATCAACTCCGCAGGGCCGGACAGCAGAAGTGCCTGGTCCCGGAATCCGAGCAGTAAGCCGTCCGCGACCCGGCGTATCCGGATGCCGAGGGTCCTTCGGGGCACATCAAAGGGGCCGGGCGACGGCAAGGCGCTCACGAGACCTCCACGCGCATTGCGATGTCCTGGCATATCGTCAATACCTTGTTGATCCAGGGGCGTGGGTCCTCGGGGTCGTAGTCCCGCATGGTCTCCAGAGCCCAGTAGTCCTCGAAGGAGAGGGCGGACGGACGGACGGCCCTGAACCGCTGGGGCCGCCACTTCGGCGCCTGACTGCCGAACTGCCCGTGTCCTTCGAGGAGTGCGTCGACGCTGAATCCCAGGGCGGCGCGTGCGGAGAGCGTGGCGCTCTCCAGGTTGCCCGACTTCATCTGTCCGAGTGCGTCCTCGACACAGTCGTCGGAGGCACCGAGTGAGCGGGCGACCATGAACGAGCGGAAGGCCGACTCGGCCAGTTGCCTGCGCCGGGCCTCGAACCACTGCGCGCCGTGGAGGACCACACAGCCGTCCAGGCGGCCCAGGGCCAGCTCCTCCCGAGGGGCCAGCACCCGGGCCGGCGCGACATCCCGGTTGTACTCGTCCCGCGAGACCTTGGCGAGCATCTGGTCGTAGTGGCTGTCGAGCCAGTACGTCAGCTCCCAGCGCCGGTCCCCCACGTAGAACATCTCGGTGCGCACACGAGGTGGATTGAGCGGCATCGTGATGCCCGACCGACCGACGGAGTCCGGCTCTTCCGACGTGACGACGTAGAAGTCGAAGTCACTCTGGTCGTTGTGCCAGCCGTGCGCCACAGAGCCGACGAGAGCGACCGCGAGGCAGTCCGGGGGAATCAGCTGTCGCTCTTGGAGGGTCCGCAGCCAATGGGCAGAGTCGATTTCGTTCACCTGAGCACCCCTCGATTTCCGTTGCCGGCCCCAGATCTGGGAGCCCGGTGATCATAGATCATCGTCTCAGCTCGGTCGGCTGTCCCACGGGCTCTGATCCTGTGCGTTCGGCAGAAACCGAATCTGTAGGTCCCTCAGCTCCACTCGGCTAATGTGAGCGCCAGCCGGACGGGAGCGGCCTGATGAAGGCCATCGCTTCCCGCTGATTCTCCGGTGAACACGCCGAGTTACTCGATGGAGGTGGGTCAGAATGCAGAAATACAGCAAGCCGACGGCGAAGACCGTTACCCAGGCCGCCTGTTTGAAGAAGGTTGTCTGAAGTAGGAAGAGCCGGTGAGGGCTTCGCCGGTCGAAGCCCTCACCTTCGCCCGGCTCTTACGCGGCACACGGCGGTGGCTGAGGAATAAGAGATGTGTGGAATAGCGGGAATTGCTCGTCTGGACAACCGTACGCTCGGCGTTGAAGCGGACGCCGTCCTCGACCACCTGGCCGACATCCTTGACCATCGAGGACCGGACGAGCGGGACGTTCTCCGCGATGGTGGGGTGGGACTGGCTTTCACCAGGTTGTCGCTTGTCAACCCGGAGGACGGTAGTCAACCACTGGTCAGCGATGACGGCTCGCTGGTGCTCGTCGCCAACGGCGAGATCTACAACCATCGGGAGCTCGCTGCCTCGCTGCCCGGCGACGTGCGGCTCCGTACCGGATCGGACTGCGAGGTCCTGCTCTACCTCTACCGCCAGTACGGGCTTGAGTTCCTGCGTGATGTCCGAGGCATGTTCGCCCTCATCCTGTGGGATCGAGTCGACAACAAGCTCGTACTCGCCCGGGACCGCTTCGGCATCAAACCCCTCTACTACCACCGCAACGACGAGCGCATCGTGCTCTCTTCGGAAATCAAGGGTCTCTTCGCCGATCGTTCCACACCTCGACGCTTCGACTGGGAGCGGGCCCTTGCCAGCCCCCTGCTGGCCGCCGCGAGCAGCTTCAACGACGCACCGGTGACCACGTGGTTCGAGGGAGTCGAACTGGTCCCGGCGGCCACGATTCTGCGCGTCGACCTCCACAACGGCGGTACCACGGAACACCGGTACTGGCAGCTGCCCGGCGAGGCCGACGAGTCCGCGGACGCCCAGGACCTCATCCGGCGGTACGCCGAACTCCTGGAGGACTCCGTCCGGGACTGCGTCACGGCCGATACCGAGCTGGGACTGTTCCTCTCGGGTGGCGTCGACTCGTCCGCCGTCCTCGCACTGGCCGGCGACAAGCGCGGTGGCATGCATACGTTCACAGCGCTCACCGGCGGCACTTTCGACAACGGCGACGCCGAAAACGCCGCTTGGATCGCGCGGGAGCTGGGCGTACCCAACCACCAGGTCGTCTTCCCACCGGACCACGTGCCCACCCCGGAGGAGTGGCTCCGGCTTTTGTGGCTCACCGAGACTCCGATGTGCGGTCCCGAGGTGTACTACAAGCACGAACTCCACCGATTCGCACGTCAGGCCCGCCCCGGCCTGCGGGGCATGCTTCTCGGCGCGGCCAGCGACGAGTTCAACGGAGGCTACGCGCGGGAGCTGGGCGCGGAGGACTGGCCGTCCTTCATGGAGATTCTCGCCCTCATCGACCGCAACACCCGGATCGGGCGGCGTCCGGTTCTGAGGCACTGGTGGGCGGAGGAGCCGTCCTTCATCTCCGAGAAGGCCCTCGGTGGCCCGGAATCCGCCAGCGACAGCATCTACCGCGCCTATCTCAAGTCCGAGTACCTGCAGGTTCAGCAGTACAACGTCTGGCACGAGGACCGCACAGCGGCCGGCAGCGGTATCGAGGCACGTGTGCCGTTCCTGGACCACCGCCTGGTCGACCTGTGTGCGCGGATACCGGACCGGCTGCGCCCTGAACTCCTGTGGAACAAGCGGATACTTCGTAAGGCGGTCAGGTCCCACCTGCCCGAGCGGATCGCCGAACGGCCCAAGGGCCCCTTCTTCTACGGCTCCGGAACGCACCACTCGTACCGCATGCTGGTACGTCTCATGCGCGCGGATTCGCACGCCCTCGTCGAGCGGGCCCTCGCCGCCCCCGGAGCGGCGGACTTCATCGACGCCGAGCGCGTGCGGGGTCACCTTGCCGGGATCGGCGAGGGAAGGACCGAAGCCTCGTCCGTGGAGATGCTGCTGCGTGTCCTGAACATGGGTCTGCTCGCGGAGCTGGCCTCGAACACGCCGCGTCTCGAGGACACCTCGGCCGGCCCGGTTCTTCGGGAGATCGCCGGTGATTGTAGTGCACCGTCCGAGGCCGTAGCCGACTTCCGCACGCGTGAGTTGAACGGCGCGGCCGTGCCCGCGTTCGCGGAGAGCGTGCTCCTGCTCACCGATCCGGCCGGGTCGGACTGGTACCTGGTCAAGGACGGAGAGATCGAGTTCGTACTGCAGGCAGGCACGCCGACACTGGCGGTACTGCAGGCAGTCGACGGCAAGAGCCCGCTGGCCGACGTCCTGGCCCCTGTGGGCACCGAAGGGCAGGAGGAAGCGCACGCCGACCTGTGCAACCTGCTGGACCTCGGGTTTCTGGTGTGGGCCGAGTGATGTACCGGGAAAGAGCGACCGAACCGCTCGTCGCGGCGCGGGCAGCGGGGCGAGCGGGCGTCGGCGCCTACACCAGTAGCTTCGGCCGCTGGGACCGCCTCGCCGGCGTTCGTACCCGGACCCAACGGTCGTTCACGGCCTCGGGATCTCTCTACTTCCCTCCCGAACTCCACCCCGTCGCCACGCATCCGGTGGTCACGCGCCGCGGGGCGGAGCAGGTGGAGTGGTTGCTGCTGCGCCGGCTCCACGACTACCTGGACTTCACCACCGAGCTCGAATCGCTCGCGGTCATACCGGTCGTTACCGCGATCAGCAGGGGGAGGTCGGGCTTGCATCTGCCGGAGGGCATGCGGGCGGACGCCTTCAAGATCGTCACGGATGAGGCGTGGCACGCGCAGGCCTCCTACGATTTCGCGCACCAGGTGCAGCGGGCGTCCGCAGTGCCCGTCGGCAGGCCGCACAGCGGCCCTCCCGCGTTCACGGAACGGCTGGACGTCATCCGTGACCGGCTTCCCCACGAGATCAGAGGGGTGGAGGCGATCGTCTTCGCGATCGTGAGCGAGACCCTGATATCCGGGATCCTTTCGGAGATTCCCCGGGACGAGCGACTGCCTAGGTCGCTCCGGGACCACGTGCGGGACCATGCCGAGGACGAGGGACGCCACCACGTCTACTTCCGTGCCGTGCTCCGTCATCTGTGGGCCGCTCTGACGCCGAAGGAACGCAGAGCCGTGGGGCCGCATGTTCCGGCGGCGATCTACGCGTTCCTCGCCCCCGACTACGCTCGGGCGATCGAGGACCTGCGGATGCTGGGACTGCCGGAGCGAAGCGTCGAACAGGTCGTTGAGGAGTCCTGGCCGGAGGAGCGGGTCGTGCGCGACGTGTCCGAGGCTTCTCGTCCACTCGTCCGCTATTTCGCCGAGGTGGGGGCTCTCGACGACCCGGGCACCCGGAATGCCTTCGAGGAGGCCGGGCTCCTCGGCCGCGACTGACAGAACGGGGAAACCGAAGCCGAATTCCCAGGAAGCCGACGGAAGATCCCCATTGCGGTGATTGGTGGTTTCGTCCTCCGGTGAGACCGCCGGACAGGCGGCCCGTCGCTCGCGGGCGCGATTGTCGATCTTGACAGATTACGCACGGGCGTGATCACATATTGAAGTGATGTTGCGTCAGAGGGCCATGTGGGCATGACTGGCTGGTGAGCAAACATTGAGGCGGCAAGTGGGGTTGCCCATTCGTGCCGGGACTGTATGTGTGTTCATTTGACGGCCCTTGTGTTGCTTTGGCTCACGTGATCGGTCAATTCCTCGCGTGTGGCGACGAACGGATACATGAAGTCGCTTCATGCTGCCCGCCAATTGCCCTTGGCAGCCGGCAGGGGGCCGGGTGCGCGACCCTCCTTTCGGACGGCATCCGGGGCGCTATTCGACCGACCGAAGAGGGACAGGGGGCACCGCGTGCGACCAGAGGAAGGTTTCGCGCGGCGGGCCGGTGCGCTGCTGCGTGCCGCCGCCAACGATCTCAAGCGTGACGACGAGAACGCCGAGCGCGAACTCGGGCTGGAGAAGGGAACGTTCGCCCAGTACGCCGACGGGAGGCGGCCGGTCGACTGGGAGTTGATGCGCCGCGCCGCCCAGACCTGGCCGCTCAACGAGCGAGACCTGCTGCCCCTCCATGACGACAGCCCGGCCGGTGTGCGCATCATGCGGCAGGAGGAGTCCCGGGCCAGCTCCCGGGTGCTCAGCCGGGCAGGCGAGCCCTACTACGAGTACCGGGACACCGCCATGTCCCGCATCGCGTCCTACCGTCCCGAATGGATCCGCATGTTGCGGGTGGTGGACGACAACGAGCCGGAGAACCCTCTCGTCCAGTGGAACCGTGGCCATCTGCTGTACCAGTTCACGTACTTCATCGGCCCGGTCAACTACTACTACCGGTGGGACGGGGTCTCGCACTGCGTTCCCATGGAGACCGGTGACTCGGTGTGGGGCCTGCCCTTTGCGCCGCACTCGTTCGCGGCGCGCACCTCTGCCGAGCCGGCCTGCATCCTCGCACTGACCTACGGCGGCTCCCTGGTCGGAGACGCACAGCGCGAACTGGCCGTCCTGGGCAACGCCGCGACCCAGGCCCTGGCGGTCCCGCTGGCCGAAGGAGCGCGGCTTCCGGGTGCGGCGATCCGATCGTTCATGGACGCGGGGGCGGTCACCGTGGCCGAACTCGCCGACCGTACCGGCATCTCGCCGCGCCGCACCGAGGAACTGGCCGGCGGTTCCGTCAGCCCGGACGCGAAGGAGCTGGCCCTGCTGGCAACCGGGCTGGGGGTCTCGGTGCGCGACCTGCTGCTGCCGCGAAGCGGAACGGTCGACGGGGTGTCCGTCCAGCATGCTCGGGACGCGCGGAGCTGGGTGTGGCCCGGAGACGGCGCGACGGCCTACCGGATCACCAGATTGGCCGGCGACCCTCTCCACCCCCACACGTCCGCACTCCAGGTCGATGTCCTGCTCGATGACGTCGAGCAGGCGGCGCCACTGACCACCTACCAGCACCAGTACCTGTACGTGCTCGGTGACGACCCGGTCGGTCTCCGGTGGGAGTTCGCGGGTGAACGCTTCGAGTACACACTCGGACCGGGTGATTCGGCATACGTGCGTCCACAGGTACCGATCACCTTCGCGGCGGCTCGGGGAGGCCGGCCGCGGGTGCTGCTGCTTCGTATCTCCGGGGCGGTCACCCCGGAGGTGCGGTACGCGGTGGGCACCATGGCGGCCGGCGGCATCGACCGGTATGTGGCCGAGGACCGGCTTTGGTACAGCTAGGAGAGGAACTCATGTCGGAGCGTCCTTCGAAGGGCGAACCCGCGCTGCCGACGTCCAAGGTCGGTCGGTTGCGCGACTTGTTGACCGGGCCGTCGCCGGTTCGCGCGGTCGGAGCCCATGACGGGCTCACCGCCAAGCTGGTGCAGCAGGCCGGCTTTGACGCCGTATGGGCTTCGAGCTTCGAGATCTCCGCCAGCCACGGCCTGCCGGACGCCAGCCTCATCACCATGACCCAGTACCTGGACGCGGCCACCGCGATGGACTCGGTGACCGACATCCCGGTCATAGCGGACTGCGACACCGGCTTCGGCGGGCCGATGAACGTGGCGTACGCGGTGCAGCGCTACGCGCGGATCGGCATCGCCGCCATGTGCATCGAGGACAAGCTGTTCCCGAAGACCAACAGCTTCGCGGACGTCGCACAGGACCTGCTTCCCGCAGAGGATTTCGCTCTGAAGATCAAGGCTGCCCGGGAGGCGCTGGGTATCCGCGACATGGTACTGATCGCCCGCACCGAGTCGTTGATCGCCGGGCGCGACATCGAGGACGCCCTGGACCGCGGTCGTCTGTACGCCGCCGCGGGTGCGGACGCCGTGCTGGTGCACAGCAAGAGCCGCCGGCCCGACGAAGTGCTGGAGTTCGCGGCCCGGTGGGACGTGGACGTGCCGCTGGTGGCGGTGCCCACCACCTATGGAACGGTGAGCGAGCAGGAACTGTACGAGGCCGGGTTCCGCCTGGTGATCTATGCCAACCAGGGGCTGCGCGCGGCTGTCCGAGGCGTGCAAGAGGTACTCCGCGAGCTGAACGCCGCCGGTGCCGCCCGGTCCGTCGACGAGCGCATCGCGAGCATGTCCGAAGTGTTCGCGCTCCAGGGCATGCCCTCGGGTTACCGGACGACGCCATGACGTCGGCATCCGCCGTCGTGTCGGAGCTGGAGCGTGCGGGGGTACGGCTGGTTTCCGGGGTGCCCTGTTCGTACTTCGCGGGGCCGATCAGGCTGCTTCAGGACCACCCTCGCATCCGCTACGTCCCCGCGGCGAACGAGGGTGCCGCACTGGCCGTTGCCGCCGGGGCGCGACTGGCGGGCGAACCGAGCGCCGTGCTCGCTCAGAACTCGGGCTTCGGCAATCTGGTCAATCCGCTCACCTCGTTGGTGCTTCCCTACCGGATTCCGGTACTGGTGCTCGTGAGCATGCGTGGCTGGCCCGTGCCGGATGCCGGGGAGCCCCAGCACCACTGGATGGGCAAGGTCGTGCCCCAGTGGCTCGATTCTCTGGAGCTGCCGCACCGGATGCTGCGGCCCGGCGGACCTGCACTGGAGACCGTGCTCCAGGAGACCCGCCCGGTTCTGGAATCGGGGCGCCCAGCCTTCGTCCTGGTCGCGAAGGGAGCCTTGACGGACGACTCCCCCACGGCCGAGGCGGATGCCCTGGGCGACCGGATCGGACCCGACCGCGACGACCTGGTGGATGCCGTGCTCGCCGAACTGCGAGGCGAGTACGTGCTGTCGACCACCGGCTATCTCTCCCGCGCCCTGTACAACCGCGGCGATCGGGCGCGCAACTTCTATATGCAGGGCTCGATGGGCCACGTGTCCGGTATCGCGCTCGGCGCCGCGCTGAGCCGGCCGACGGAGAAGTTCGTGGTGCTGGACGGGGACGGCGCCGTGCTGATGCACATGGGCACTCTGGCCACGGTCGGCCACCACGCTCCCGAGAACCTGGTCCACGTCATCTTCGACAATGGCGTCTACGACTCGACAGGCGGTCAGCCGACCAGCTCACCCGCGGTCCGCTTCGACGAGGTGGCCCGGGCCACGGGCTACTTCTACGTCGACCGGGTCTCTTCGGTGGGAGGGCTGCGCAGTGCCGTTCGCGCGGCCCTGGAAGCCAGAGGTCCGGCACTGCTGGTGGTGAACGGTCGTGCCGGAGGCACCGCCGGGGAGCGCGCGTCCAGCGCGCTCTCCGTGACCGACATAGCCACCCGGTTCCGCCGCGAGCTCACCGGGGGCCGGGAAGAGTACTGATGTACGAGTCGCTGCCCGCCGTCCACGACCGAGCCGGGATCCCGCATGCGCTGTGCGCAGGTCTGCGGCCTCTGCCCGGCCATGCCGCCGCCTATCTGGGAGAGGGCGCGGCCGGCCGGCTGGGTGGAGTGATCGAGGCGCTCGGCGGCCGACGGGTGCTGCTTGTGCACGGCCGTACGTCCTACCAGCGGTCCGGGGTCGGAAAGCTGGTCGAACAGTGGGCGGGCCGCTACCGGATCGAGCACTTCGACGGCGTCCGGCCCAACCCCCGAATCGAGCAGGTCCGGGACGGCGTGGCCCTGGCCCGCCGGTTCCGCCCGGACGTGGTGGTGGGCATCGGCGGCGGCAGCAGCCTGGACGTGGCCAAGGCGGTCGCCGTGCTCAGCGCGCAGTCCAGCGGCCCTCTCGCGTGTCTCCGGCAGCCGGAACTGGTGACCCGGCCGCGTTCGGCCACCCTCGTGCTGCTGCCCACCACCGCCGGCTCCGGCAGCGAGATGACCAGATTCGCCACCGTGTACGTCGAGGGCCGCAAGCACTCCCTCGACCTCGCCCAGGCACGAGCGGACCTTGTGCTCGTCGATCCGCAGCTCACCTCTTCGCTGCCTCAGCCGGATTTCATCGCCGGTGGCCTGGACGCTCTGGCACAGGCCATCGAGTCGTACTGGTCGGTCTCGGCCGACGAGGGGTCCGGGGCTGTGGCCATCGCCGCCCTGGAACGGCTGCTGCCGTCGCTGGCCCGCGCCGCCGGCACGGGATCCTTTTCGGACCCGAGCGTGCGCGCCGACATGGCGTACGGGGCTTCGCTGGCCGGTGCCGCCATCGACGTCACCAGGACCACCGCGGCACACGCACTGTCGTACGAGCTGACGGCGCGCCTCGGTCTGGCCCACGGCACCGCGGTCGCGCTCCACCTGGACTGGTTGATGGCTCGTCACGCCGCGCTGGACGAGAGCGAATGCCGGCACCCGGAGGGCCCTTTGGGGGTGTGGCGGCGGGTCGAAACCGTCCAGCACCTCGCCAGAGAGGCCACCGGCGGGAGCCTGGAGCAGTTGCTGCGGCGGCTCCTGGCCGCGGCAGGGCAGCCGGTCGGGCTGCGGGAGCTGGCCCTCCCGGTGAACGGCTGGAGGCAGCCACTGACCGCGGCACTCACCTCGGAGCGGGCGTGGAACAACCCGTGCGCCCTCACCGAGAACGACATTCTTCGATTCCTCGTCTGAACCGACCGTTCCCGCCGCCAAGGAGGAACCCCTGTGACCCGACCCCGCGTGCTTTACACCGACCCGCCGTGGCTCGTCGAGGATGGACACCTTGACCCCTCACTGGCCACTGTGGAGCGAGAAGTCCTCGGCCCGGACGTGGAGTTGGTCTTCGGTCCCCACGAAGACGGCAAATACCAGATCACCAGTCCTGAGATGCTGAAGCGGGCGGCCGGGATCGATGTCCTCGTGGTCTACCGCACGCAGGTCACCGAGGAACTGCTCGACGCGGCGGGCAAGGGCCTGCGTGTGGTGGTCAGGCAGGGAGTGGGCGTCGACAACCTCAACGCCGGTCTGCTGGCGCGACGTGGACTGCCTGCCTACAACGTCCCCGACTACTGCGTGGACGAGGTGTCGACCCACACATCCGCGCTGGCCCTTGCGCTCGAACGGCAGCTGGTGCCGCAGCACCGTACCCTCGCCGGCGGGAAGTTCGACATCTACGCCGGTGGCATACCCCACCGGACCAACGGCCGCACCCTCGGCATCGTCGGCTTCGGCCGGATCGGCCGGGCCGTCGCCCGGCGGCTGGGAGCCTTCTACGGCCAGGTCCTGGTCTACGACCCGTACGTGGGCCGCGACCTTGCCGAGGGCTACGGCGCACGCTCCGTCGACACCCTGGAGGAGCTGCTGGCGCAGTCCGACATGGTGACCTTGCACTGCCCCCTGACCCCGGAGACCGACGCGCTGCTCGATGAGGCGGCGCTGAGCCGGATGAAGCCCGGCTCCTACTTGGTCAACGCTGCCCGGGGCCGGCTCGTGGAACCGGAAGGCCTGCACCGGGCACTTCGGGAAGGCTGGATCGCCGGAGCCGGCCTGGACGTCTTCTCGCCCGAGAACCCACACCAGGACCCCCGCTGGCACCCGGTCCTCGCGCACCCGTCGGTGGTCGTCACGAGCCACCGGGCGTTTCTGTCCGCCGAGGCGGAGGCGAGCAGTCGGCGCCGAGTCGCCGAACTGGTCGGCGCCGCCCTGGACGGGCGCACTCACGGACTGGTCGGAAGGGTGACCGCACCGGAATCAGGCCGGTGACCGCAGTGTTGTGCCGGGCCCACAACGGCGGGCCCCGCCCCACCGACGGGGCACACGACACCCCACAACACATCACCCCCCGCACGGTCGACGGCTGGAGCCACAACCCCCGGGCCCAGACCCCGCCAGCGA